>DASYRO010000313.1:0-9253 GCA_036004385.1 Candidatus Acidiferrales bacterium | reverse complement strand
AATGCATCAGGACTGGGGCCTATTTTGTACCACTCCGCTGACCGGAAAGCTAGAGCCGCTACGCTGGCTGTCGCCAATCCGCAACAACCTCTCGGCGACCCTGAGTCACAAGGTAGCGCCGGGACGAGGTCCCGGCATCGGAAAAGAATCTGCCGGGTATGCCGCACCTAGGCATCGGCGAGCCCCGGCGCTACAGAACGGTCCCGGGGCGAGCCGGAGGTCGCACGGCACGCCGAAAAATCTTGATATTTGCTAATTGCTTATATAAACTGTCGTGTTATTCTCTTTAAGATATGAGCAGCGCCTGTCCATTTTCGCCGCTTCCCCCAGTAGGCTCATCGGCCTTGGCGCTCTTTTGCGCTCTGGTACAACAAACTGCAAAAGTGAACGACTTTAGTTTCAGTTGGTTACGCACTCTTTTGAACTCCATAGATGGCTCATCCGTTTTACTTTCTGTGGCTTGCGCACTCTTGGCAAAAAACCGGGTGGAGTACCCTCGCGAAAAGTCCATCTACTTCGAATCAAAGGAGTTAATGAACCGCCTTGGGAAAGAGTGCGCAGCCCTTTGCAAACAGGGAAGTTAAGTCAGGTATCAGGAATCAGGGATCAGGCGGCAGAGAGAAAGATGGCAGCTAGCAGGGAGCAGGTTACAAGTGGCGGGAAGAAGAGATATGGACGCATTGAAATCATGCGACGCGCGTGGTACAAGCGACGGCACCAGGAGAGCCAATCTATGTTCAAACCCAAAGGACCGTACTGCCAGAGCTGCGGCATGCCGCTATCGAAAGACCCGCAAGGCGGCGGGACGGAAGCCTCCGGCGCGAAATCCGCCGAGTATTGCAGTCACTGTTATGCGGGCGGCAAGTTCACCGCGCCGGACATGACCGCGGAGCAGATGATGCAGCTCGTCGAGGGCAAGCTGAAGGAAATGCACATCCCGGGCTTTCTGGCCAAGCGCATGGCAAAAGATATTCCGACGCTGAAGCGATGGGCTGCTCGATGAGCAGGTATCAGGAATCAGGGTGTCAGGGAAGAAAATCGTAAGGTAGAAGGCAGAAGTCGGAAATCAGAAGCAGGAGGACTTCGCCGGTTTTTGAACCTGGTACCCGGTACTTGATACCTAGCACCTATGCTAAACTGTGCGGGCAATAGCGGTGCTTTGCACCCGCCACCTTATCCGGTAGAGGCAACCCCATGTCAGGCCATTCCAAGTGGGCGACCATCAAGCACAAGAAGGCGGCCACAGACGCCAAGCGCGGCGCCGTCTTCACTCGTCTGATCCGTGAAATTTCCATTGCCGCGCGCGGCGGCGGCGACCCCAACACGAATCCGCGCCTGCGCTCCGCTATCCAGGCTGCCAAGAACGAAAACATGCCCAACGACAACATCGAGCGCGCCATCCTGCGCGGCACCGGCCAGCTCGAAGGCGAACAGCTCGAGGAAGTGACCTTCGAAGGCTACGGCCCGGGTGGCGTAGGCATTCTGGTGCGCACGGTCACCACGAATCGCAACCGCGTGGTTGGTGAAATTCGCCACGCCATGTCCAAGCACGGCGGCAACATGGCCGAGGCCGGCGCGGTGAGCTGGCAGTTCCACCGCAAAGGCGACATCGTCGTGCCCAAGGAAGCCGCCGACGAAGAAAAAATAATGAACATTATTCTCGACGCCGGAGGAGAGGATCTGCGCGACGACGGCTCGTCTTGGGAAGTGGTTACGCCTCCGGAAGCGTTCGAAGCCGTTCGCGACGCGCTGGTCAAGGCGGGCATCACGCCGGCGTCTGCGGAGCTCAGCTTGCTTCCGCAGAATTACATCAAGCTGACCGGCGCCGCGGCGCAGCAGATGTTGCGGTTGGTGGAAGCGCTCGAAGAGCACGACGACGTGCAGCAGGTCTACGCCAACTTCGATATCGACGAAGCCGAAATCCACGCCGCCGTCGGCTAGTCTTGGAGTGCGGCAGCTCGCTGCCGCCTTGCCTCTGACACGAACCGTTTCCTTTTTCTTTTCGCGTCATGCGGCCCAAAATTCACTACGCGCGCGTTTCGCTTCGACGTACACTGACGCGGACTATGCGAGTTCTGGGCATCGACCCCGCGGCCGCGGGTCCCGCGGGCTACGGCGTGGTGGAAACGGACGGCGCGAACTGCCGCATGTTGCGCTTCGGCGCGCTGGGACGCGCGCCGCGCGCGTCGTTTCACGAACGGTTGCGCGCCATCCACGCGCTGGTGGCCGCGCTGGTTGCGGAATTCGCGCCGGACGCAGTCGCGGTTGAATCCGTGTTCGCGAAACTCAATGTGAAAACGGCGCTGAAGCTGGCGGAAGTGCGCGGCGTGGTCACGCTGGCCGCCACGCAGGCGGGCATTCCCGTGCACAGCTACGCGCCGCGCGAAGTGAAGGCCAGCGTCGCCGGCTACGGCCACGCCAGCAAGGAGCAGATGCAGCAGATGGTCCGCGCGATGTTGAATTTACGGGAAACGCCGCAGCCCGCGGACGCCGCGGATGCGCTGGCCGTCGCGCTGTGCCACATTTATGCCACGCAGGCTCGCGCGCGCATCGCCGCGGCGACCAGCCCGCCAGACAGCCGCCCGGCGAAGGCTGGCATCCAATCTCCGCGATGACTCCCATGCGTCTTCGTACTTGGGTTCTTCTCTGGGTTATCCTCGCGGTTGCTTTCTGCGCGCAGAGCGCCCGTGCTGCGGACCCGGCGACGATCAGCTTTCGCAAAGTGTTCAAGTCCAGCAATCCAGAATTCGTCGAAATCAAAGTCCGCGAAAACGGCGGCGCAACGTACGACATTCGTTCTCTTTCAGAAGACCCTGATCCGCAGCCCTTTGAAGTTGGTCCGGCGCTGGTTTCCAAGATTTTCGAGCTTTCCGGCCAGCTTAATAATTTCCGCCGCGTCGATCTGGACACCAAACGCCGCATCGCCAACCTCGGCGAGAAGACGTTCCGCTACGAACGCGGCAGCGAGTCCGGCGAGGTGAAGTTCAACTACACGATCAACTCCACCGCCAACCAATTGCTGATGATTTTCGAAGGCCTGGCCCGTCAGCAGGACCATCTGCGCACGCTGACGCACCGCATGAAATACGACCGCCTCGGCGTGAATGTAGCGCTGCTTAATTTCGAAAGCGACTTGAACCACAAAATCCTGCCGGAACCCGAGCGCCTGTTGCCCGTGCTGGAGCAAATTTCCAACGATCCGCGCTTTGTAGACATCGCGCGCCAGCGCGCCCGCGCGCTGATTGAACGAATTCGCGGTTCGAAACCATGAACACCCAGCTAAGTCCTGGTTTTCACTTGACCTCCGCCCGGCGCGGGGCCACCATGGAGCCGTCCTCCCGGCGCAACCTATTGTTGCGCCGTGCCGTCTCAGTAGGTGGGATTCGTCCCCCGGAACTGGCCCCGAAGGGGGTAGCCATGAACCGACGCACTGCGTTCTGCGCGCTCAGCCTGGTCGCGTTGTTTGTGGTGCTCGCCACACCGCACGTCCTCGCCGCATCCGACCAAGACTACAGTCATGCCCGCATCGTCCGCCTGAGCTATGTGGAAGGTGATGTCCAGGCGCAACGACCCGAGGAAGTCGGCTGGGAGGAGGCGCTGCTCAACCTGCCCATTCGCCAGGGCTATCAGATTTCTACGCGGCAGGGCCGGGCGGAAATCGAGTTTGAAAGCGGCGCCGTGGCGCGCCTTTCCGACGACACTCTTTTGCAATTCACCGAGCTCGCGCTGGCCGGCGGAGGCCGCCTGACGCATCTTTCGCTGCTCCGCGGCACGGCCACCTTCTACGCCAATCTTTCCAGCGACGACCGTTTTACGGTAACCACGCCGCACTTCACGGTCAGTGTGCCGCGCAACGCGCGCTTCCGCATTGATAGCGGCACTGACGGCGCGACGGTCAGCGTGCAGAAGGGCGACGTGGATGTTGAGGCGCTCGGCGCTCCCTATCACGTCACCAAGAATCGCGCCTTCCTTTTCCGCGTTGATGGCGAGCAGGTGACGCTGGTGCGCGCGCCGGATGCTGACGCTTGGGATCGCTGGGTCGAGAATCGCGAAGAGATTCTGAATGTCTCGCGCCAGGCAGTTTCCACGCGCTACACGCGCACCGCGTACACTTACGGAATGTACGACCTCGATTACTACGGAGGCTGGTACAACGTTGCCGGTTACGGCCGCTGCTGGCAACCCTACAGCATTCCCATTGGCTGGTCTCCTTACGGATTTGGCCGTTTTATCTACCTCAACGGCTTTGGCTTCACGTGGGTCAGTTTCGAACCGTGGGGCTGGGCGCCATATCACTTCGGACACTGGGTCTATTTGCCCGGCGGATGGTATTGGGTACCCGGCGGCTTCAGTCGCTGGCAGCCGGCATTGGTGTACTGGGTGAACCTCGGAAACAACCAATGGGGCTGGGGCCCGCTGCATCCGCACGACCGACCCGGACAACCGCCCGTAAACTTGCCGAACGGCACCGTCGTCACCACCACGAGTACTCCGAGTGGCTATGGCAGTGTGGACCGTCGCAATGTGAGGCTCACGGCCGCACAAATGTCCAGCGCGCAGGTTACGACTGAGCCGCCGGATTCGCTCTCCGGCGAACGACTGCGCAGGCGCGGCGCCGTGGCTGTAGTGGATGGCGCGGATACTTCGTCGGCCACTGGCGCGACCTCGACAACTCCCGCGCCGTCCGGGTATTCCGGCACCACAAAAACGACTCGGCCCGGCGACGTCGCTCGCGATGAGGGAATTACACCTCGGGCGGGCCGCCGCGACGCCGACGCCGGCACGCCGTCGGGAATCGTCTATGACCCGAAGCAGCGGCGTTACGTGAATTCGGACGTTCCCGGCCGCGCGGGTTCCAACACTCGCAGAGATTCCACGGATGCACCGGCGGCTCCGGCGCGCGGTTATTCCGGCGCGACCAGCACACCAGGCGCGACGACTACTCCACCGGCGCCAGACGTGCGCCGTACAGACCGCGGCGACGTAGCTCGCGATGAAAATCGCATGCCCGGCCGCCGCGAACAGCAGGACGTGACGCCGTCTCAGGTTCGCTCCACGCAGCAACCGCGTTCCGAATCGCAGGCCCAGCGGCCATCGTCTACGCCGACGCCATCGCCGCAACCGCGCATGGACGCGCCCCGGTCGGCGCCACCGCCGCCGCGTATGGACTCGCCGCGGCCGGCATCACCGCCGCCGCAAGCTTCGCCGCGCATGGAACCGGCGCGCCCGTCGCCGCCAGCGTCATCGCCGGCGCCGCGGTCTGAAGCGGGTGGACGGCCGAATACGAAGCCTCCCAATCAGTAATGCCTGAGAATGCGAAACGGGGTGGCCCTTTCGGCCGCCCCGTTTTTTTTGGTGTAGGGGCGCAGCTTGCCGCGCATGATTTTTGGGGGTCGCATGCGCAACTACAGAACCGCGATGCCCGCATAACCGACTACTTCATCGCGATCGCCGGTGATGTCCCCGGAAGTTGCGTATCGGATCACCTCGGCTCGCTTCGCGCCAAGTTGCCGCGCCGCGGTCAGCATGGAAACCGCCGGGCCGAAGCCGCACATGGTGATGCCTTCATGGCGCACGGTGTCGAAGAGCCCTCGGGGGTTCAGTTCCAGAATTTTGTCGATGGCTTTGCGATCTTTGGCCCGGGTGATGTCGTCGCTCTCGTAATGGTTCATGTCTGAGCTGGCCACCAGCAAAATCTCTTCGTTGCGCTGCGCCACGACGTCGCCGATGGCGCGGCCCAATTCTTCGAGCGCAGGGAAGCGGTCCGTGCCCAGCGCGATAGGCACAAACTGAAAATCGCCGGCGAGCATCTGCAAAAACGGCAACTGCACTTCGAGCGAGTGCTCCATGCGGTGGGCCACGGAATCTTCGCGCAGCAGCGGGCACGCGTTCTTCAGCTCAACGGCCATGGCGCTGTCAATCTTCGCTTCGCCCAGCGGCGTGCGCCAGGTGCCCTCGGACATGATGGCTAGCGGCTGGCCTTCGCGGTAATGCCGCGGGCAGAGAATGATGAAGCGCGCGGGCAAGTCCAGGCGCTGGAACACGGCGCCGGCCACGTGCCCCGAGTACATATAGCCGGCATGCGGCACGACGCAGCCGCGCGCGCGCAACTTGGGCGCGACGGAATCGCCCAGTAAATTTTCAATTTGATGTTTCAGCTCGCGAGGATTGGCGGGATAAAACCGGCCGGCGACGGCGGGCTCGCGAATCATGATGAGCCTCCTGCTCTGGGGGCGTGGCGGCGGCTCAGAGAGGTTTCGAAGGTTTGCCTTTAATTTTGATGGCGACGTCGCTGCCCGGCTCGTGCTGGATTTCCACTTTATCGCCGTGCTGGTAGCCGCCCCTGTCAATAATCTGCTGCATCTTTTCGCGCACGTCCGGCGTGTAAGTGAACGTGCGGATGGCGCGCTCATTTTCCACGCTGCGCACGATGATTTGCACGTTCGTCATAGAAAGCACTTCGCCCTTGAATTTTTCAATTTTCTTTTTCGGCGCCTTGAGGCGAATAGGCTTCTCCGTCTGCACCTGCGCGGAGGCGCTCGTGACGGCGAGGGCCAGGGCCGCGCCCAGCAGCGCTGCGCGAATGTTAGAGCTGATCATCGAGAGAAATTTTCAGCGACTTCAGAAATTTGATGTCCTGCGCAGTCATCTGCACCTTCGGCGATTCTGCGTCTTCATCTTCCAGGATTTCTTCATCCACGCGGATGTGCAGCGACTCCAGGAATCGCCGGTCGTGTTTGGTCAGCTTGCTGGGCTCGACGTCGCGCTTGGCGAGCCCGATGGTGGCGTCGAGTTTCAGCACGATATCGAAGCCCGCGGCGCGCACGTTGGCGATGGCCTCCGCGATGCGATCGGAATCGGAAACGGTTTCGTTGATGGCGTGGCCCAATTCACGAAGCAACTGCTTCAACTGGTCGTCCAATTGCACGGCCATCCTCCTGGAAGCAATTCTGCCTCATTCTATGCCGCGCAGTGCAGCCAAACAAGTGTCGTTTTCCGGAGCAGCAACCGTGTGCCTGTGCGCGCGCTCTCTGCTAAAATGCCGTTGTGCCCGATCGCTTGATTGCCGCATTGTGGGCTGCGCTGGCGGCATTCGTGCGTTCCGTCACGCGAGTCGTTCGCCAGTTGTTCCACGAAGTCGCCGGCGCATTTTTTCTGTTGTTTGCCGCCATCGGCGGTGTTTCTTCTTGGCGCTACTGGCAGCGCGGCTCGGATTTGTGGGTGCTGGGCATTGCCCTGGCGTTCACGCTGATGATGGCGGGGTTTGCGTTCGCGTCGTTCCGCAGCGCGCGGCGCGTACGGTGATATTTCGATACTCGATATTCGATATTCGACTTCGGCCCTAGGTTTGGCAGTTTCAAATATCGAATTTCGAATATCGAATTACCTCTTTAATGACCAAGCCAACTGATAAGCCGCCAACGGCCGCCGAAGACGCGCCGGCGTTCGCCACACTCTCCGGCTTGCCCTTGGAGCGCGTGTACACGCCTGCAGATTCTTCGGAGAACTTTGAAGAGCAGCTCGGCTTCCCCGGCGAATTTCCGTTCACGCGCGGCATCTATCCGACGATGTATCGCGGCCGCCTGTGGACCATGCGTCAGTACGCGGGCTTCGGCTCCGCCGCCGAATCCAATCGCCGCTACCGTTACCTGCTCCGCCAGGGGCAGACGGGTCTCTCCGTCGCCTTCGATCTCCCCACTCAAATCGGATTGGACTCCGATCATCCGCTGGCCAAGGGCGAAGTGGGCAAAGTCGGCGTGGCCATTGATTCGCTCGAGGACATGGCGACGCTTTTCGACGGCATACCGCTTGGCCGCGTGTCCACCTCCATGACCATCAATTCCACCGCGGCGATTTTGCTGGCCCTCTATGTGGCTGTGGCCAAAAAGCAGGGCGCCGACCTCCAGCGTCTGTCCGGCACGGTGCAGAATGACGTCCTGAAGGAGTACATCGCCCGCGGAACGTACATTTATCCCGTGCGGCCGGCCATGCGCATCGTGACCGATGTTTTCGCCTGGTGCCGCACGGAACTTCCCAACTGGAACACGATTTCCATTTCCGGCTATCACATTCGCGAAGCCGGCTCCACCGCCGTTCAGGAAGTGGCCTTCACGCTCGCCGACGCCATCGCCTACGTGCAGACCGCGCTGGATGCCGGGCTCGCCGTGGACAATTTCGCGCCGCAGCTTTCGTTTTTCTTCAACGCGCACAGCGACCTGCTCGAGGAAATCGCCAAGTTCCGCGCCGCGCGGCGCCTGTGGGCGCGCCTGATGCGCGAGCGCTTCGGCGCCAACGACCCGCGCTCGATGATGCTGCGCTTCCACGCGCAGACGGCGGGCAGTTCGCTGACCGCGCAGCAGCCGGAAAATAATATTGTACGCGTGGCCACGCAGGCGCTGGCCGCGGTGCTCGGCGGATGCCAGTCGCTGCACTGCAACGCGCTCGACGAGGCGCTGGCGCTGCCCACCGAGCAGGCCGCGCTGCTGGCCTTGCGCACGCAGCAAATCCTCGCGCAGGAAAGCGGCGTGGCGAACACGGTGGATCCCGTCGCCGGCTCGTACGCCATCGAGAATCTGACGGACACCATCGAATCCGGCGCGCGGGAATACATCGAAAAAATCGATGCCATGGGCGGAATGCTGCGCGCCATCGAAAAAGGATTTGTACAGAGTGAAATCCAGAAAGCCGCGTACGACTATCAGCGCGCGGTCGAGCGTGGCGAGCGCATCGTCGTTGGCGTAAATAAGTTTGTGGCCGAAGAAGAAAAACCCATCGCCACGCTGCGCATGGATCCGGAAATCGAATCCGCGCAGGTCGCGCGGCTCAATGCACTGCGCCAGAAACGTGACGCGGCAAAAGCTCGCGCGGCTCTCGATGAAATTCAGCGCCGCGCTTCCTCACGCGAAAATCTGATGCCCGCGATTCTCGCCGCCGTGGAAGCCGACGCCACGGTTGGCGAAATCGCCGATGCCCTGCGCCGCGTCTTCGGCGAATTCCAGGAATCCGTGGTCATTTGAATTCACGCAAGCCTGAGTTAGACTTGCGGCCCAGCCATATCACTTTGGAGGAACTCGAATGAGAAGAATTCTGTTCGTCGCAATGTTGGCCTGTCTATGCACTACGGCGGTCCTAGCTCAATCCGGCCAACCCGCCTCGCAAGCTCCCGCCGCGCCTGCCGCGCAAGCACCGGCGCCAGCGGCTCCGCAGGGGCCGCCCACGCTCTCTGCTTGGCTGAAAAATTCTTACACCACTA
>DASYRO010000312.1:0-2768 GCA_036004385.1 Candidatus Acidiferrales bacterium | reverse complement strand
CACGCCAAAGTGCTGGATTTCAATTGTCGCGCCCGCGAGTCCCATCGAGGAGGCGCGCCTGCGCAAAGGCTGTGAGGAACTCGTCCGCCTCGGATACCAACCGGACCTTCCGCCACAAATCCTGAATCGCAAGGGCTACTTTGCCGGCTCGCTGGAGGAACGAGTCGCGGCGATTTTCGTGGCGCGAACCGGTGGAGGAATTCACCCGATTTTTTGCGCGCGAGGGGGCTACGGGTCGAATTATCTCGTCGAGTATTTGCAAGAGACGGAAGACGCCATCCCGGGCTACGCAGAGGCGGATTCCGCGCCGCCACCGCCGATTTTGATCGGCCACAGTGACATCACCACGCTGCAAATTTTCTACTGGCAGACGATGAACTGGGTCACGTTTTATGGCCCCATGGTCGCGGCAGGATTCGACGCCGGAGAAGGCAACTCAAGCGGCTACGATCTGGACTCGTTTCATCGCGCGATGACCGAAACGCGCGCGGGCTGGCCGCTCGACATGCGGGGCGAAACATTGCTGGAGGGAGAGGCGGAAGGCACGCTTCTCGGCGGCTGCCTCTCGCTCGTGCAAACGTCACTGGGCACGCCGTGGGAGCTGGACACTGCCGGCAGCATCCTCCTGCTCGAAGACCGTGGCATGAAGCCGTACCAGGTAGACCGCGCGCTGATGCATCTCCAACAAGCCGGAAAATTCGAGGGCGTGCGCGGGATTATCCTCGGCGAATTCCCGGAGTGCGACCCGCCTGAAGGAAGCGACATCACTGTGCGCCAGGTGTTGGAGCGAATCATCGGCGGCCTCGAAATTCCAACCGTCGGAGGCGCGCCCATCGGTCACACACCGAGGCCCATGCTGACCGTTCCGCTCGGCGTGCGCGCGCGGCTGCTGGCGACGGGCACCGGACGGCTGGATATCCTGGAGCCGGCGTGTATCGATTCGCCGCCCGTCCCATGAATTCCGTCGAACACATCTACCTGCTGGGCATCGGCGGCTCCGCAATGGCGCCGCTTGCGGGGATGTTGAAGGAGCGCGGCTACCACGTCACCGGCGCGGACGCACACGTATATCCGCCGGCTTCTACGCTGCTGGAATCGTTGGGCATCCCGTGGCACCAAGGGTTCAGTGAGGAGCATCTCTCGCCATGCCCAGATCTAGTTGTTATCGGCAATGCGCTTTCGCGCGGCAATGAGGAAGTCGAAGCCGTGCTGGATCGCAAAATCCCGTACCGGTCATTGCCGGAGGTGCTGAAAGAATTCTTCCTGCCCGGACACGAGTCCATCGTCGTCGCCGGGACTCACGGCAAGACGACAACGACCTCAATGCTTGCCTGGCTGTTCGATTCCGCCGGGCGGCGCCCCAATTTTCTGATTGGCGGAGTCGCGGAGAACTTCGGTCAAAGCTACGGGCTGGCTGGCGGAAAAGAATTCATTCTCGAAGGCGACGAGTACGATTCCGCATTTTTCGACAAGGGCCCGAAGTTTCTGCACTATCGGCCCGACCAGTTGATTCTCACGTCGCTGGAATTTGATCACGCGGACATTTATCCAGACCTGGCTTCCATCGAGTTGCAATTCCGCCGGCTGGTAAACCTAGTGCCGCGGCGCGGACGCATTGTGGCGTGGGGAGACGACCCGCGAGTGGCGGCTTGCTTGCAGAACGCATTCTGCCCGGTGGAAACATACGGGCTGCTTCCGTTCTGCGACTGGTGCGCCGGGGACTTGGAAACCATCGGCGACTGCACGCGATTTCGCATCATCCATCGCGGTGAGGAGATCTGCAGCATCGCGTTGCCCTTGGCCGGGCGATTTAACGTGCTGAATGCGCTGGCCGCGGCGGCCCTCGCCTTCCGAAACGAGATTCCGCGAGACACTATCGAGCGAGCGTTCGCAACATTTCGCAGCGTCCGCCGGCGCATGGACGTGCGCGGCGAAGCAGGCGGCGTCACCATCGTGGACGACTTCGCGCATCATCCCACCGCGATTCGCGAAACGATTCTGGCCGCGCGACAACGCTGGCCGGGGCGGCGGCTGTGGGCCGTGCTTGAACCGCGGTCCAACACCATGCGCAGGAAAGTGTTTGAGGGAGTGCTGCCGATCGCGCTGGGCGACGCGGATGCTGTCGTAATCGGGCCCGTCAACCGCCCGCATCTTTTGAGTGACGCGGATCGCCTTTCGCCGGAGATCATCGTCGCAGCCCTGCAAGCAACGGGTAAGATGGCCCACGCATTCGCGTCAGCGCGGGAAATTGCCGATTTTCTTTGCAGCGAAATACGTGCAGGAGATGTCGTGCTGGTGATGTCCAACGGCGATTTCGACGGGCTGTGCAATCTCTTGCTGGAAAGATTCGCTTCTCGAACCGGAGCTTTCTAATGAAAAGGCTCATGGACTGCACCTTTTCTCGGCGAATTCTCTGTGCACTCTATGCCTCTGTGGTGAGCGTTCTCGCGGCCCCCGCGGCAGCGACGATCCGCTACGACGTGTCCGTGGCGGAGCCGGAAAAGCACACCTTCCGCGTGAAGATCACCGTGCCGGATGTGAAAGACGAACTGACGGTGCAGCTACCGGCGTGGAACGCGCTCTACCAGGTTCGCGACTTTGCTTACCGTGTGCAAAATGTGCGCGCGCGGGATGCCAGTGATGCCGCGCTCGTTGTCGTGAAGCTGGATAAGCAAACCTGGCAGACGCATGCGCGCGGCACAGTCAGCATCGAGTATTCGATTTACTGGGACGACGGCGGGCCGTTCAGCACGCAGCTCAACGCCAGC
>DASYRO010000311.1:0-9762 GCA_036004385.1 Candidatus Acidiferrales bacterium | reverse complement strand
CATCCAAGCAGCGCGGGAGCTGCAGCTTGCCATTGTGAACGGGCACGATTACGCTGAGATGAGGCTTTTGCAACTGAATTCCTTCCGTCATTCGGGCTAGCCCGCCGGAACCGTGGCAACCATACCGCCAAAGCGGATTCTAGCAAGTTATTCACGCCGCGACACTTAGAAACAGAAGACGACGCGGAAGCGGTTGACGGGCGCGGCGGTGGTGCCAAAAAGATGCAAAGTATTGCACGGTGAGTGCAAGCGTCTGCAGCGATAGTGCCAGTTCACTTGAACAATCGTTCGATCGTTGCCATCGGCAGGAACAGCCGCTTCGGCACTCCGGGTAACTCGAGAAAACCGTACTTTTTGTAAAATTTGACCGCTTGATCGTCCTTGGCATCAACAATCACTGCAAACGATGCAATCTCGCTGCTACCCACTAAGCACCGCTTCAGCGCATCCATCAGAAGGCGCTCGCCAAGTCTCTGCCCACGAAATGATGCGCCGACAGCTAGACGTCCAATCAGAGTCGCCGGCACCCTAGGATATTTCGGGAGTTTTCCAGCAATCTCGGGCGGGAGTGCAGCGAGTTCGACCGAGGCCTGCGAAAGCGTGTAATAACCCGCAACCGTGGTGCCATCTGGTGTCAGCACAAACGCGACCGCGACCCGTCTCTTGATGTCCTGTCCAGCGAGCCTGTGAAGGTAGCGGTCCAGTGCCTCGATGCCACAGGAGAAATCCAACCGGGCGTGCTGTGGACGCAGACGCTCGACACGAAACTCACTCACTATCAACTCCTAGCCATTTCATCGTAAACCCGCGTCGAACCTCTCAGCGCAGATGCCTTCGATGCCGCCGGAGCGCCGCCCTAAGCGCCGCGTTGGGAGCGGGAGGACGCAGCAGCGCGCGGACGAAGATATCGCGCGCCTCATCTCGCAGACTGACCACTTCGAAATCCTTTATCGTCTCCACGGCCGCCTGTTGGGCGCTCGCGACGACAAAATCGGTGACCGTGGTGCCGCGAAGTTCCGCGGCGCGCGCGATCAATGACTTCTGTCTACGCGTCAAACGTGCTTCGAGACGCTCCGCTTTTGTCGAGCGTCTGCGCGAATGAATTACAGCTTGACGGGGCATAGCTTCCTCCAAATCAAAATTGTACGGCAAATTGCCGTACGAGTGAACCGCTATTTATGCGTGGGAGCCGGCGGCGGATTGCGCGCGCTGGTATTCAACGACTTTCTGGATGATTTCGTTGAGCAAGGTCTTCGGCTTATAGCCGATGAAGCGGCCGATTTTCTCCAGCGAGGGCACGCGGCGGAGCATGTCTTCGAAGCCGGCCTCGTAAGCCTTATCATACGGTACGTACACGATTTCGGATTTGCTGCCGGTGATGCGAATCACGCGGCGGGCAAGTTCCTCGATGGTGACTTCCTCGTTGTTCCCGACATTGAAAATTTCGCCCACGGCCTTTTCCGTGCGCATGAGTTTCGCAATCGCCTCGACGACGTCGCCGACGTAGCCGAAGCAGCGCGTCTGTTGACCGTCGCCATAAATGGTGATGGGTTCGCCAGAGAGCGCCTGGCGGACGAAGTTGGGCACCACCATGCCGTAGCGGCCGGTCTGCCGCGGGCCGACGGTGTTGAAAAACCGCGTAATGATGACAGGCACACGGCGTTCTTTCCAGTACGCCAGCGCCAAAAATTCATCAATCGCTTTCGAACAGGCATAGCTCCAGCGACCTTTTATCGGCGCGCCGATCACTAGGTCGTCGTCTTCACAAAACGGCACTTTGTTGGCCTTGCCGTAGACTTCGGAGGTGGAAGCAATGAGCACGAGCTTTTTCTTCTTGGCGGCCTGCTCCAGAATAATTTCGGTGCCCCGGATGTTTGTCTCGATGGTATGGACCGGGCTTTCCACAATCAGGCGCACGCCGACGGCCGCGGCAAGGTGCACGATGACGTCCACGCGGTCCACCAGTTCGGCAATCGCCGGCACGTTCATGATGGATTCGATTTGGTAGTGGTAGCGCGGATGATTTTTCAAATGCTCGATGTTGCCGATGGCTCCGGTGGAAAGATTGTCCACGGCCCAGATTTCCGCGTCCTGAGAAAGAAGCAGATCCGCCAGATGCGAACCGATGAATCCCGCGCCGCCCGTAATCAGCACCCGCACGATGTTTGGCCCCTTCGTATCAAAAACGCCGCGCATAACTCCGCGCATGAATTTGGCATTGTAGCCGCTTCCGCGGAATGTGGAAAGGCGTCTCGCGGCGGGGGTCGCCAATTCAGCACGAGCCGCGCACAGCGTCCGCACGCCCGAAAACCTCCGTGCTAAGATTTCGCGGATGATTTCGACGATTGCACATCTCGGACTTTCAGGCCACATTGTTTTCACGACACCTGAAATTGGGGCGCTCGCCATGGTCGGCCTGAGTGTCCTCCTCTGGGTCCTGCTGCGGGCCAAGGGCTGGGGCGCGGCGGCCGGCTGGACAGCGTTGGCGCTAGCTGGGCAGGCATGCTCGCTGCAATTGCTCGAAGCCGGGCCACGCGTGCGCCCGCAGATGTTCTATCCGTGGGGAGAAATCCTGCACACCACACGTCACGTCTTTTTCTTCGTCCTGATTCTGCAGGCCGTTCTGGTGGCCTGGGGAACGTGGCGCCACTTGCGTCCGGGAATTGCCACTCTTCGACGCGTGGTCTCGCTCCCAGCTCTGCTACTGGGGCTGGCCGTGATGGTGTTTGCCTCCACGACGCTGGCGCCAGAAGTGGCACAGACATTCGTGCATGGCGGATTCGCGGCCAAGATGGTGGTGCAGTCCAGCAAGATCGCGCTGAGCATGCTGATGCTGCTGGTGGGCCTGGGCAACCTTGCGCTGGCCGCGACGACGCTGCCGCAAGAGGCCCTGGAATCGCTGGCGTGGCGCTGGCGCAAACGCAACACGCGCGCGTTGCCGTGGCTGGCGGCGCTGTGGGTGGTAGTGGTGTCGTACGCGCTGGCGGTCGTGGTGTTAGAACGCATGCCGCACGTGCCCGATGAGGCCACGTATCTCTTCCACGCAAAATATTTTGCGGCCGGAGAACTCTACCTGCCCATGCCGCCGGATGCGGAAGCGTTGCACGTGGACTTCACGATTGCCGACGGCACAAAGTGGTACAGCGTGGTGGCGGCGGGCTGGCCGGCCGTGCTGGCCATCGGCGTGTGGCTGGGCGCTCCGTGGCTGGTGGGGCCGCTGCTGGGCGGGCTGACTGTGCTGCTTGCGCACGCTCTTTTTCGCAGACTGTACGACCGCGAAATCGCTGACGCCTCGGCGCTGCTGATGGCGGCGTCGCCATGGCTGCTGTATTTATCCGCGAGCCTGATGACACACGGGTTGACGGCGGTGCTCGCGCTGCTCGGGTTGCTGGGCGTGGAAAGCGCGCGCGAACGCGGCAGCGCGGCCGGCGGCGTGCTGGCCGGGCTGAGCTTCGGCGCGCTGCTGCATGCGCGTCCGCTGGAAGCCGTCATCGTGGCAGGCGTGGCGGGAATCTGGTGGCTGGCGGCGGGATGGAAAAAGCTGCGCATCGCAGCGCTCGGTTCAACCGCCGTCATCGGCGCGGCAATGACGACGTTGCTGCTCGCGTACAACAAAATGCTGACGGGCAGCATAAACAAGATTCCGCAGAACGTCTGGACGGACCTCGCCTACTATCCCGGCTCGAACCGCATCGGTTTCGGGAAAGACATCGGCAATTTCGGCTGGACGGGACTGGATGCGTTGCCGGGCCACGGGCCGATCGATGTAGTGATGAACACGAATCACAACCTGTACATGTTGAATTTCGAGATATTCGGCTGGGCGTGCGGCTCGATTCTTTTTGCGCTGCTCCTGGTTCTGCTGCGGCGCTCGCAGAGAGATGGCCTGCTGTGGGGACTCGTGGCCGCCACGTGGGCCGGGCTTTCGTGTTACTGGTTCAGCGGAGGGCCGGATTTCGGCGCGCGTTATTGGTATCAGATGTTCGTACCGCTTGTGGCGCTGACTGCGCTGGGCGCGCGGGAATTTGCGGCGGCGCTGGATGCAAATGCTGCGGGAGCGAATGCCGGAAGCGGCCGGCGCGTTTGGGCGTTCGTGCTGCTGGCCGGCGTGATCGGAATGGCGAACTTACTGGCGTGGCGGGCGGTGGACAAATACCGCAACTACCGCGGCGTGCGGTCGGACGTGCGTGCGCTGCTGCGCGAAAATGATTTTGGCAAAAGTCTCGTGCTGGTGCGAGGCACGTCCTTTCCGGATTACACGGCCGCCACGCCATTCAATCCAGCCACGTTTGACCGCGATTACCCGGGTCCAATTTTCGCGTTCGACGCCAACCCAGAGTCCACGAAACGCATAAAAGATTACTTCTCGGACCGTCCCGTGTGGGTCTTGGCCGGCCCAAGCGTGACGGGCGCCGGCTTCAGAATTGTCGAGCGCCCAGCCGGGAAGTAGTTTAGAGATCAATCGGTCATTTTTATGTACAAAACGTTGCACTAAATCGGAAAAAACATGCAACATGAGCGGTGTCGAATTACCATAACTCGTTTACCTGTTGTAAAATGCGCCGGGAGGGGAGTGGCGAAGAAGTTGCTTTCTCTGACGTGGACTCGTATGAACTTCCACGGTTCGCTGAGGGTGCGAACGTAATGAAATTCAAAGACGAAAAAGTTGTGATCCTTTGCGGCGGGCTTGGCACACGCATGAAAGAGGAAACCGAGTACCGCCCGAAGGCGCTGGTGGATATCGGGGGGAGACCGATTTTGTGGCACCTCATGCGCACTTATTACAAATACGGCTACCGGAAATTTGTACTCTGTCTCGGCTATAAGGGCTGGATGATTAAAGACTACTTCCTGAACTACCAGTGCCGGCAGCACGACTTCACGCTGCGATTGCGGTCCGGCGCGTCCATGGTGTGGGACCACTCCGACGAACCCGAAGATTGGGAGATTACGTTTGTGGACACCGGCGCGAATACGCAGACCGGCGGGCGGTTGTTCCGTATCCGCCATCACATTAAGGAAGATTATTTCCTCGCCAACTATGTTGACGGGTTAAGTGACATCAACCTGGACGAGTTGGTCGCCTACCACAAGGACAAAAAGAAGACCGCCACACTTTCCGGTTTTCACGCTCGTTCGCGCTACGGTGTGGTGCGCGTCAATGGCGACGGGATTGTGAACTACTGGCAGGAAAAGCCGCTGATGAATGACCTGACGCCGGGCGGCTTCTTTGTATTCAACCGCAATATTTTCGATGCGCTCGATGAGGACTGCATTCTCGAGATGGGTCCTCTTGACAAGCTGGCCAAGACCGGCGAATTAGCGCTCTATCGCCACGATGGCTTTTGGTACTGTATGGACACCTTCAAGGAAGCGCAGGCGCTGAACGAAATGTGGGCCTGCGGGAAGGCTCCCTGGAGGACGTGGGAGTAGGATGCGCGCCGAGTTCTGGAGGGAAAGAAACGTTTTCGTCACCGGAGCCGCGGGCCTCCTGGGCTCGTGGATGACGCGTGCGCTGGTGGATGCGGGCGCCAACGTCGTCTGCCTGATCCGTGACGAAGTGCCCCAGAGCGAATTGGTGCGCTCGGGCACCGTACAGCGCGTCAGCATCGTGCACGGCGACTTGGACGATTACTTCACCGTACTCCGCGCAATCAACGAATACGAAATCGAAACGGTCCTGCACTTGGGCGCGCAGACCATCGTGGGCACGGCGTCGCGCTCCGCTCTTTCCACGTTCGAATCCAACATCAAAGGCACGTGGAACGTGCTGGAAGCATGCCGCGTCTGCACGAAGCTGGTGAAGCGCGTGGTCGTGGCTTCCAGCGACAAAGCTTACGGCTCGCACGCGAATCTTCCCTACACCGAAGACACGCCGCTACAAGGCCGCTTTCCCTACGACGTTTCGAAGTCGTGTGCTGATCTGCTGGCTCTTTCATACTTCGAAACGCATCGGCTGCCCGTAGGAATCACGCGCTGCGGAAATTTGTACGGCGGCGGAGATTTCAACTACAGCCGCATCGTGCCAGGCACGATTCGCTCAGCATTGCGCGGCGAGCGGCCCATCATCCGCAGCGACGGCAAATTCGTCCGTGATTATTTCTACGTAGAAGACGCCGTGGAAGCGTACCTGCATTTTGCCGAACAGATGGACCGCACGGAGCTGCACGGCGAAGCCTTCAACTTTGGCACGGAAACGCCCATGACCGTGCTGGAAATCGTCGCGCACATCCTGCGCGCGATGCGCGCGGAAGATTTGCAGCCGGTTATCCTGAACGAAGCGACGCACGAAATCCGCGAACAATACCTGGATTGCAAGAAGGCAGCGCGCATGCTGAACTGGCGCTCCAAGTTCACGCTAGAAGATTCTCTCGCGCGCAGCGTGGAGTGGTATCGCGCGCATCTTGCCGAGTCGAAAGGCTTGCTTTCCGCCGCGGAGGCGTAAAGCTGCGCGGCGCGCACTGAACTTTGGCTTCTTCTCTCCAAACCGATTTCAGCGTGTACCGTTCCCGGCGGGCGCTGGTGCTGGGCGCGAGCGGATTCATCGGGCGCTGCGTAGCCGGCGCGCTCAGTGCGGCCCACGCAGATCTCTTTCTCGTGGCGCGTGACGCGAACCGGCTGGCGGAAGTGTGCAGCGCGTATGAGATCCGCGGAGAAATTCTGGCAGCGGACCTCACCGTGCCCGGTGCCTTCACCAAAGTGCACGACACGACGCGGCCGGACATCACCTTCAATCTTGCTGGCTGTGTGGTGGACTCCGCCGAGCACGACGCGGCGATGGCCGAATCCCTGAACGCGAATCTCGTGCGCGAGGCGGCGCAGGTGCTCGCCTCTCAGTCCGCCACGGACTGGCCCGGCCTGCGCCTCGTGCATGCCGGATCCGGGAAGGAATACGGAAATGTACACGGCCTGGTTACCGAGGACTTGCCGCCAGCGCCGCATAATTTGTACGGGCGGACAAAACTTGCCGGGACGCACGCGTTGCAGGCCGCGGTGAAATCGAACAAGTTGCGCGCCGTGTGCGCGCGGTTGTTTAGCGTGTATGGCCCCGACGAACGGCCCGGGCGGCTGCTTCACTCCCTGCTCGGTGCGGCGCGCTCCAAAACAGCGCTTGCACTGACCGGCGGCGAACAGCTGCGCGATTTTACGTATGTCGGCGAAGTGGCCGAAGGGCTGCTGCGGCTGGGATGCGTTCGAGGATCTGTGCCCGCGGTAGTTCATCTGGCCACCGGAACATTGACGACCGTGCGCGCCTTCGCCGAATGCGCGAGCGACTTGTTGCACATGCCGCCGGGTCAATTGCAGTTCGGCACACTACCCGAGCGCGTCGATGAGTTTCGCCAAGGTAGGGTCTCCACGCGCCTGCTGGAACAAACCGTTGGTTGGAGACCAACGCTGGCCGTGCGCGACGGTATTCGCGAGACACTCGCCTTCGAGTCACGCCGCTGCGGGATGGTCACTTAAATGTCCCAAGAACATGCAGCACCGGCCGTTTCCTTGGTCATGCCCTGCTACAACGAGGCCGAATGCCTGCGGCAAACTGCCGGCGAGCTCCTTTCGGTTTTTGCCGTCGCGCAGGTCCCGTTTCAGCTGGTGCTCGTGGATAACGGCTCCCGCGACGCTACCGGCGAGATCATCGACGAACTCATCAAGGCGGGGCAACCGGTAACAAAAGTTGTAGTGCCCGCGAACCAAGGGTACGGCAACGGCGTGCTGGAGGGGCTGCGCAGGTGCGAAACTCCCTTCGTAGGATTTCTCTGTGCAGACGGACAAGTAGCCGCGGACGAAGCGCTCGAAGCGTACCAACTGGCGCGGAACTCTGCGAAGCCCGCGATGGCCAAGGTGCGCCGGCGATTCCGCAAGGATAGCTGGCGGCGCAAACTCATCTCCATGGTTTACAACCTCGGAATGCAGCTTATCTTCGGCTGGATGGGCGGGATCGACTTGAACGGAAATCCCAAAGTGTTGCCGCGGGAAGTCTACCAGACGATGGACTTGCAATCGAAAGACTGGTTCCTGGATCCGGAAATGATGATCAAGGCAACTTATCTGGGGGTGCGCATCCTCGAATTCGACGTGGAAGGCCATGCGCGGCGCGGCGGGAAATCCAATGTGCGGTTTTCTACCATCCTGAATTTCATCGCCAACGTCGCGCGCTACCGCTTCGGCGGAGCCCTCACCGAGTGGAAAAAATCCGCGCGGCGCGAGGAATGGATCCGGCGCGCATCCGGCGCTGCTTCGACGGGCGCTGCCAGCGGGGCGCGCACATGAGCACGATTCCCCAAGTGCGCACCGCACAGGAATTGATGACACGGCGCACGGATTGCCGCGCCTGCCGCGGAAAGCGGCTGCGGCTTTTCCTCGATCTCGGCGAAGTCCCACTGGCCAATTCCTTTCTCGCCGCCAAGCAGCTTTCCCAGCCCGAGTTGCGCTTTCCGCTGGAAGTTTATTTCTGCGAAGACTGCTGCCTGATTCAATTAGTGCACGTCGTCAATCCCGAGGTGCTCTTTTCGCACTATCTCTACCGTACGGGCACCAACCAGACCATCGCCGCGCACAACCGCGCGCTGGCTGAAGCCGTCGTCAACGATCGCAAACCGGGACCAAGTGATCTTGTCGTCGAAGTGGCCAGCAACGACGGCAGCCTGTTGCAATGCTTCAAAGAACGCGGCGTGCGCACGCTCGGCGTCGAGCCGGCCAAAAATATTGCGCAGATTGCGCGCGACGCCGGCATCGAAACCCTGAACGAGTTTTTCGACGACGCCATCGCGCAGCGCATTCTCAACGAGTACGGCCCCGCCAGCGCCGTGATCGGAAACAACGTGCTGGCGCACGTGGACGCGACCATCGAGTTCCTCGGCAACTGTAAAAAAATTCTTCCGTCCGACGGGCGTGTCATCATCGAAGTGCCCTATCTTGGCGAGATGCTGGACCGGCTTGAATACGACACGATCTATCACGAGCACCTCTGCTATTTTTCCGTAACCGCACTCATGCGCCTGTTCGCCGAAGCCGGTATGGCACTGGACCGCGTGGACCACGTGCCCATCCACGGCGGCTCGCTGCGACTTTGGGGCAAGCATTCCAGCAACTCCGGGCACAGCGCTTCGGTGCGGGAGATGGCCGAAAAAGAAAAGACGGCCGGCCTCACCAGCTTCGCCCTCTATGAACAATTCGCCGGGCGCGTGAAGCGTCAACGCGAAGAATTGCGCGCCTTACTGACCCGCCTGAAGAAGGATGGCAAGTCCGTTGCCGGCTACGGCGCGCCCGCCAAGGGCAATACCCTGCTCTGCTATTGCGGCATCGGCACCGACCTCATTCCCTACACCGTGGACATGAGTCCGCTAAAAGTTGGCCTGCTTACGCCCGGCAGCCACATTCCCGTCGCACCGGTGCAGCGCATCTTCGACGAGCGACCCGAATATGTGGTCATCCTCGCGTGGAATTTCGCGCCGGAAATTATGAAATTCCTCCAGCCACTGCAACAAAAGGGCACGCGCTTTATCCTGCCGATCCCAGAACCAAAGATTCTGTAGCCGATTCCATCGCGCCAGGGCAGCGGCGGTTGCTGGGACGGCGATGACGGACGCGACGCTCTTTGCTAAGGGCCATGATTAAAGCCTTTGATTCGAGAGAGTTGAAATTTTCGCGAGGTACTCCCCCGGTTTTTTGCGCAAGAGTGCGCAAGCCACAGAGCGTGAATGATTTAGCCGCAGAGAGAGTGATCCACAAGTGCAATAGAGTGCGCAAACCGTTGTAAGG
>DASYRO010000310.1:0-3423 GCA_036004385.1 Candidatus Acidiferrales bacterium | reverse complement strand
TCCATCGAACGCAAACGCATCCTCAAAGCCTACGGCGCGGAGTTGGAGATTACACCCGCTGCAGAAGGTTCTGATGGCGCGATACGGCGCGCGCGAGAAATCTATGCCGCGGAGCGCGAAAAATATTTTTATCCCGACCAGTACAGCAATCCGGCCAACTGGCGCGCGCACTATGAAACCACAGCGCCGGAAATCTGGGAGCAATCGCGCGGGCGCATCACACGCTTCGTGGCCGGGCTCGGCACCAGCGGCACGTTCTGCGGCGTGACGCGCCGGCTGAAGGAATTGAACCCCAAAATCCAGTGCATCAGCCTGCAGCCCGATTCCGCGTTTCACGGACTGGAAGGCTGGAAGCACATGGCCACGGCCATCGTGCCGCCGATCTACGATCCGGAACTGGCCGACGACAATCTGAGCGTGCGCACGGAGGATGCGTACGGTCTGGTGAAACGGTTGGCGCGCGAAGAAGGGTTTCTGGTCAGTGTGAGCGCAGGCGCGGCGCTAGTGGGATGTTTGCAAGTGGCGCGGCGTATTCCAAAGGATGAGCACGCAGTCATGGTCACCGTGTTCGCCGACTCCGGCGACAAATACCTCAGCGAGCGATTCTGGGAGGAAGAGTGAGGGATGTTGCGGTTAAGCGAAAAACTCGCGCTGCGGATTCGCGAACAGGGCGCGAAGAGCTATCCGCAGGAGTGCTGCGGGGCGCTGCTCGGCCGCGACTCGAGCGGCGATCGCGAAATTGTAGACTTACTTCCACTGGACAATCGTCACGCGGAGTCGCCGGGCAATCGTTACGTGATCAGCCCGCACGATGTTCGCCGCGCGGAACAAACGGCCGGGCAGCGCGGGTTGGAGCTGGTGGGCTGGTATCATTCCCACCCGGACCACCCGGCGTTGCCCAGCGAATTCGACCGCGCACAAGCTTGGCCTTGGTACAGCTACGTGATTTTGAGCGTGCAGCAGCGCCGGCCCGGACAGCTCACGTCCTGGCGGTTGGGCGACGATCGCGCCCGTTTCTCGCCGGAACGCATCGCAATCAACGGCAACGGCCGGCGTTAATTTGGAGGACGTCATGTCGGTAAAAGTTCTGATTCCCACTCCCCTTCGTGCTTATGCGGAGAAAAACGATTCCGTGCAATTTGATGCGCGTACGGTGGGAGAAGCGCTGGATCAGTTGACCGGCCGATATGCCGAGCTGCGCAAGCACCTCTTCGCTGACGACGGCCGCCTGCGCAGCTTCGTCAACGTCTACGTCAACGAGGAGGACATCCGCTCCCTGCAAAAAGAAAAGACGCCGCTCAAGGAAGGCGATACGATCAGTATTATTCCATCCATTGCCGGCGGCAGTGGCGTGGCGCAGGCTTTCTAGCCTGTGGTGTACGGGGCCGATCTTCAGAGCGGCATCTGGAGTTTTTCGAATGACGACGAAATTGGACTCGAATCCGCAAACAATGACAGAGCTCAAGCTCAGCAAGGACGAAATCCTGCGCTACAGCCGTCACCTCATTATGCCCGAGGTGGGCATGGAGGGGCAGCTCAAGCTCAAGCAGGCTAAAGTGCTGCTCATCGGCACGGGCGGACTGGGTGCGCCGCTCGGACTTTATCTGGCCGCGGCCGGTGTGGGCCGCATTGGGCTAGTGGACTTCGACGTCGTGGACTTCACCAACTTGCAGCGCCAGGTCACGTTCGGTTCGAGCGACGTGGGCCGTTCCAAACTCCAGGCCGCCAAGGAACGCCTCGGCAATCTGAATCCCGCCATTCAGATTGATACTTACGAAGCAAAACTCACCAGCGAGAACGCGCTCGAAATTCTCCGCCCCTACGACGTCATCGTGGACGGCACGGATAATTTCCCCACGCGTTATTTGGTGAACGACGCCTGCATCCTGCTCGGCAAGCCCAACGTGTACGGCTCCATCTTCCGTTTTGAAGGGCAAGCCAGCGTGTTCGGCGCGCCGGGCGGGCCGTGTTATCGCTGTCTCTATCCTGAACCGCCTCCGCCGGGACTGGTGCCCTCGTGCGCCGAAGGCGGAGTGCTGGGAGTGCTGCCCGGCATCATCGGCAGCATTCAGGCACTGGAAGCCATCAAGCTCATCCTCGGCCGCGGCGACACGCTCGCCGGACGGCTGCTGCTCTTCGACGCGCTCGCGCTGCGCTTCCGCGAAATGAAGCTGCGGCGCAATCCGGAGTGCCTGGTCTGCGGCGACCATCCCACGATTACCAAGCTGATTGACTACGAGGAATTCTGCGGCGTGCGCGGAGAAGAAGCTCCCGCGCCGACTGTCACCGTGCCGCAAATGGAGCCGCGCGAATTGAAAGCCCGCCTCGACCGCGGCGAAGATATTTTCATTCTCGACGTGCGCGAGCCGCACGAATACCAGATCTGCAATATCCACGGCCACTTGATTCCGCTCGGCGAACTCCCGCGGCGCGCGCATGAGCTGGATAGCTCGCGCGAAATCGTCGCCCACTGCCGCAGCGGCACACGTTCCGCCCAGGCCGTGGAGTTTCTGCGCAAAGCCGGCTTCCGCAAGATTTGGAACCTGAAGGGCGGGATTCTGGCGTGGTCCGATCAGGTGGATCCGTCCGTCCCAAAATATTGAATTTTGATATTCCGATTCGCATCCATTTCTGCGGCTTTCTCTGCGAACTCTGTGTTCCTCTGAGGACTCTGTGTTAATGTTTTGATTCGGTTTTCGCAAACTCCGGAGGATGGCATGGCCGCAACCAAGATTACGGCATCGCACAATGGTCCGCTGCGCGTGGAGGGCGATTTCGAGATTCTTGATCCGGAAGGCAAGGCCTTTGGCTTAGCAGGCCGAACGCGCGTTTCGCTGTGCCGCTGCGGTCATTCTGCCGACAAGCCCTTCTGCGACGGCACACACAAAAAGATCGGCTTTACCGACGAAGTCCACGCCCGCGACCTGCCTCCGCCGCAGCCCAAGCCCCAAGCCTGAGATTCTGTTGAGTCCTCGCTCGCGGCGACAGCAAAGCCGCCGGGAGGTTCGTCGTGCTCAAGCCCGCTTCCTCACAAAAGCGGTCACCCCTGCGAGGATCGCAGAGGCGCCACCTAACAAAAGAAAAAGCTGGTTCAGAAATGACTTGACCTCTGCCGGTCTAGTGAGGGCGGAGGGGTTGTCCAGAAAAGCGAAGGACGGAAGCGCAATTACGATTGCAGCGGCAACATAAAGCCAACGGCGATTCTTCCACAGAGCAGCAGGAACGAAAAGGACGGCGGGGTAGATGGCCACATCGCGGAGCATACTCGCCAGATGGAAGTTGTGATGCACACAAATGGCGGCTGCGAAAAAGAGCGAGCTGGCCACCAGGAAGATACGGGCCGAGAACATGCGAACCGCTGAGGTAACTTGCTCCTGTGGATTCATGGAGGACTCCTCATCACCGCCCGATCAGCTGATGGTG
>DASYRO010000309.1:0-6040 GCA_036004385.1 Candidatus Acidiferrales bacterium | reverse complement strand
ATCAGGTAAAGATGCAGTCCGGCGCGGGGATCGTCGCGTTCAGTTTTCAGAATAACGAATTGCAGAAGCGCTCGTATCCGGCGAGTTTCGGCGGACAGCACACGCTCCAGGGTTACGAGCTGGTCGAAGCCATGGACCTGGCCGGCAACGCGCGTCGCGTCGCGGAGGAAGCCGTCGCGCTGCACAGCGCTGCGCAGTGTCCCGAAGGCACGCGCACGATTATCCTGGAAAGCTCGCAGCTTGGCTTGCAGGTGCATGAATCCGTCGGGCATCCCATCGAGCTCGACCGCGTGCTGGGCATGGAGGCCAATTTCGCGGGCACCAGCTTTCTTACGCTCGACAAATTGCGCAAGCTGCGCTACGGCTCGGATATCGTGAATGTGGTCGCCGACGCGCGCCTCGAGCACGGGCCCGGCCTGGGCACATTTGGTTACGATGACGAAGGAGTGCCCGCGCAATGCACCAATATCATCACCGGCGGACTCTTCACCGGCTACCTCACCAGCCGCGACACCGCGGCCATGATCGGCGACCAGCGCTCCGGCGGCACGGTTCGTGGTGAAAGCTGGAACCGCCTGCCCATGATTCGCATGACCAACATCAGCCTGCTGCCAGGCTCGTGGAGGTACGAAGACCTGCTCGCCGACACCGACGACGCCATCCTGATGGAGACGAACCGCTCGTGGTCCATTGACGACAAGCGCTACCACTTTCAGTTCTCCACCGAAATCGGCTGGGAGATCAAAGGCGGCAAAAAGACGCGCATGCTCAAAAATCCAAGCTACAGCGGCATCACCACGGAGTTCTGGAATTCGTGCGACGCCATCTGCTCGCGCGATTACTGGACGCTGTGGGGCACGCCGAATTGCGGCAAGGGTCAGCCCATGCAGACCATGGGCACAGGCCACGGCGCGTCGCCGGCGCGATTCCGCAACGTGAAAGTCGGCATCGCGTTCAAAAAAGAATAGCCACGGAGGCACAGAGACACTGAGGGATGAGAAAAGCAGGTCACAAAGCGAAGCGGCTGAAAGCGACGGATGCGGAAGCGCATCTGCATTCGTTCGGCGAGCTGCGGCGGATCGCGGAGCGAGTCCTGAAACTCAGCGAGGCGGACGAAACGGAAGTGGTGATTGACGCCGGCGCGGACGCGCTCACGCGCTTTGCCAACAATACGATTCATCAGCACGTCGCCGAGCAGACGCTGACGATTTCCGTGCGCACGGTCTTTGACGGGAGCACCGCGCGCGCCACCACGAACAAAACCGACGACGAGGCGCTGCGCCGCGTGGTCGCCGCATCCTCGCGCATTGCGCGCTCGCAGCCGAAATATCCCGGCCTGCTGCCCATGCCCGGCGCGCAGAAGTACGCAAAAGTAAGGCGCTGGTTCGACGCGACGGCGGCTGCGTCGCCACATGATCGTGCCGCCGCGGTCGCGCGCATCTGCCGCCGCGCCGCCAAGGAAAAACAGACGGCCGCGGGGACGTACTCTTCCGGCGCGACGCGTTCGCTGCTCGCCAACTCCAAAGGCCTCGCCGCGACCTACGAGCAAACACGCGCGGAATTTTCCATCACCGTGATGGAGGAAAAATCGTCCGGCTGGGCCAAATTAAGCGACGCGGACATTCGCACGCTGGACGTGGACGCGCTGGCCGCGCGCGCCTCGCAGAAGGCGGCGGCGTCGCGCAATTCGCGCGAGCTTGCGCCTGGACACTACACCGTCGTCCTCGAACCCGCCGCAGCGCTGGACATGGTCGGCTTCCTCTTCTATGACTTTGCCGGCACCGCCGTGCAAGATAAGCGCTCCTGCTTGAATGAGCGCATGGGAAAGAAAATCTTCGGCGACAATATTTCGCTGTGGGACGACGTGACGCACGCGCAGCAACTCGGCGCGCCCTACGACGGCGAAGGGATGCCGCGGCAGAAAGTGCTGCTGGTCGATCGCGGCGTGCCGAGGAATCTTGTGTACTCGCGTGCGACGGCGAAAAAAATGAAATCGAAGGCAACGGGCCACGGCCTGGCGCTGCCCAACGAATGGGGCGAAGCGCCGATGAACCTGGTGCTCGATGGCGGCAACAGCTCGCTCGACGAAATGATTGATTCCACGGAGCGAGGCATCCTCGTCACGCGCCTGTGGTACATCCGCGAAGTGGACCCTTACGAAAAAATCATGACCGGCATGACCCGCGACGGCACATTTCTCATCGAAAATGGCCGCGTCGCGGGCGGCATACGGAATTTCCGCTTTAACCAAAGCATTCTGGAGATGCTCGCCAACGTGGAAGCGCTCGGCCCGGCGGCGCGCGCCAGCGGCGAAGAGGCATTTGACATGGTCATCCCCGCGATGAAGGTGCGCAATTTCCATTTCACCGAAGTGACGAAATTCTAACGCGCGCGGCGGTGTAGCCCGCCTCTTCAGAGGCGGGGCATAGATGTCGCGCCGCAAGATCCCCGCGTCTAAAGACGCGGGCTACATGGCGTTCTCGCAGGTTGCCGCTACAGAACCTATATGCTAAGCTAATAGATACAGCCGATGTCACACTCGATTTTCTCCCAGCCAATTGAATCTCCCGGCCAAAAGGAGAGTGCGATGTACATCCTTTGGTTTTTGGTGATTGGATTACTCGCCGGCTGGCTGGCGGGGCAGATTACCAAGGGGAGCGGCTTCGGCCTGGTCGGCGATTTGATTATCGGCGTGATCGGCGCATTGCTCGGAGGCTTTCTATTCGGCCTGCTGGGATTGGCTTCGACCAATCTATTGGGCTCGTTGATCACGGCCACCATCGGTGCGATTGTGTTGCTCTGGATCATGCGAAGGTTTTTCCACGTGCGCAAATTCCGCGGCGTGTGAATTTCCCAAAGCGAGGGAGCCATGAGGCAGAAAAGCGTTCTCGGGATTTTGCTGATCGTGATCGGCCTGGGCGTGTTGATTTTTCCCAACATCCCCTACAAGAAGGAAGAGAACTCGGTGGACATGGGGCCGATGCACGTGAAGGTCGAAGAGCAGAAGAAGATCACCGTCGCGCCAGTGATTGGCGGACTGATTCTCGCCGGCGGGATTGTGCTGGTGATGCTGGGCGCGCGCAGGTCGCCCTAAATCGAAAATAGAAAAACAAGAAAAAGATGTCATTCCGAGCGCAGCGAGGAATCTGCTTTCCATACAGATCCAGGAAACAGCAGATTCCTCGTCGCCCGTCCCGAAGCTTCGGGGCGGGCTTCTCGGAATGACAATGTTTCGATCGTTGCTAGCGCGTGAATTCGAGGCTGGCGATGGTGCGGGCGATGACATTTTCCTGAATCTGAATAAGGTCAGAGTCGGCGTAGGTCATTCCAATCAGCGTAAACACTTCCTTTTCGCGCACGAAGGTCAGTGCGGTGACCGACCAATCGTGCTCGGCGACCGTACCGCGAAAACGTTTTTCCATCGCAGGCAAGCCGGCGACCGTGGTGCGGCGTTCTCCAGAGGCGCGGTAATTCTCATACAGTTCGCGCAGGCGGCGCTCGGTTGAGGCGGCGTGCTGTTCGAGGGATTGGCGCAGCGGCTCGCGGCCAACGATGAACAGCGTCGTTTCGTCTTCCGTGCCCATGACCACGACCGCGGCGGGCAATATTTTTCGCGCGCCTTCCACCAGATGCCAGCTCGGCGGCTTGTACATGCGGAATCCGTAGCTCAGGTTGGTGTAGAAATTGCCGTCGAGCGATTCCTGCATGGGCGCTTCGCGCTGCGCTTTCGAGGCAGCGGGCGCCTGAGGATTTCCCGGCGGAACAACAGTCGCCGGCGGCTGCTGCTGCGGCGAAGGCGGAGTCCTGGTCCCTTCAGCGGGAGCCGATTTTTTCGGATCCGGTTTCGTCGCGTTTATCGCGTCTGTTTTCAGGTCGCCGTCTGCGATGGTCACGATGATGGTCGCGACCTTATCTTTTTTCACCAGCGCGAAGCCGTAGCTGGTTTCCACTTTGAAGGCGTCGCCCTCGAACCCGACAATGTTGCCGACGATCTTCGTGCCGTCCTTCAGCTTCAATTCGTCGGCGCGCAGGCCGGGCGCAGACATCATCAGCAGCAGGGAGCTTAACGACAACGCAATCGCGCGGTTCATTTCAGGCAGTATGGCAAAGTGACGCGGGACTCGCAAGTAGATGGTGCGTGGCCGTCCGAACGGGTAACGGGGTTTGTGAAATTGGTATGGCGATATTTCGAAAGCCGGCAGGCATCGAAGGGCGAGGGAAGACCCGTTGAGTCCCGTGGGACAATGGGGCCCGCCCTCGCCCCTCTTCCGTTGCCTACCGGGAACGAGCTTAGGCGAATAAAAGGCGAAAGTCAAGAGCTTGTTTTGCCTTGCTGAGGGGCCGCGAATCGTTTAAAATGTAAGAAGTAGTTGAGCGCCGCATTCCGCGGCGCGCTCGACGTATCCCAGCCACGATGTGCACGCGAGTTTCGCAGGCCCCGCTCCCAGGCTTCTCGCGCGCCGGCTTCCAAACGTGCTGTCACGCTCCAAGGCGTGAACGCGTAAGACCCAGCAATGCAAAGGACATGGCCATGTCAGTGACCAAGACAACGCCTTCGGCCGAAACCCCGGCACCGGCCGCGTTTCGCCCGGGCGCCGTGGAGGAGAGCGGCGCAGAGTCGGTTCAGTCCCAGCCGCGCTCCGCGCTGCCCAGCCGGATTGCGGTCGTCGGCAACTATCTGCCGCGGCAGTGCGGCATCGCGACGTTTACCGCCGACTTGTGCGACGCCCTCAACGCGGCATACGGCCAGGCGGAGTTGCTGGCGCTGCCGGTGAACGACACGGAAGAGGGCTACGCGTATCCCGAGCGCGTACGCTTTGAATTATTCGAGGGCAAGGTTTCTTCCTACCAGCAAGCCGCGGAATTTTTGAATTTCAGCAACATTGATATCGTCTGCCTGCAACACGAATACGGAATTTATGGCGGGAACGCGGGAGCTCACGTGCTTCAACTGCTTCGCCGCCTGCACATGCCCGTCGTCACCACGCTGCACACCGTGCTGCGCGAGCCCAATCCGGACCAGCGCATGGTCATGGAAGAAGTGGCCGCGCTCTCGGAGCGGCTCATCGTGATGAGCCGGAATTCGGCGCAGATGCTGCGCGAAGTGTACCGCGTGCCTGCGGCGAAGATTGACATGATCCCGCACGGCGTTCCTGACCTGCCGTTTATCGACTCGAGTTTCTACAAGGAAAGCTTCGGCACGGAAGGGAAGACGGTGCTGCTCACGTTCGGGCTGATTTCGCCGAACAAGGGCATCGAAAACGTGGTGCAGGCGCTTCCCAGCATTCTGGAACGGCACAGCAACGTGATGTACGTGGCCGCCGGGGCCACGCACCCGCACGTCCGGCGGCGCGAGGGCGACGCGTACCGGCGCGAATTGCAACGTCTGGCTGTGGAACTGGGCGTGCAGGACAACGTTATTTTTTGCGATCGCTTTTTCAGCCCGCAGGAAATGATGGAAATCATCGGCTCGGCGGATATCTACATTACGCCCTATAAGCACAAAACGCAGGCCGTTTCCGGCACACTGGCCTATGCGTTGTGCGCAGGGAAGGCCATTATTTCCACGCCCTACCTGTACGCGGTCGAGCTACTGGATGAAGAGCGCGGCGTGCTGGTTCCCTTCAACGATCCCCAGGCCATTGCCAGCAAAACGATCGAATTGCTGGATGACGAGATTGCGCGCCACGCCATGCGCAAGCGCGCCTACCTGTATTCGCGCGACATGGTTTGGAGCCGCGTAGCGCAGGACTACATGCAATGTTTTGAGCGTGTATGCAGCGAACGGTTGCTCAAGCCGCAAGTGGCTGTTCCCGCGCGCATCCCGGGAAAAACCCCCGAGCGCCTTCCGGCCATCAAGCTGGATCACCTCTACCGCATGACCGACGACACGGGCATACTCGAACACGCCGTCTTCGTGGTGCCCAATTATGCGGAAGGCTACACCACCGACGACAACGCCCGCGCGCTCATCGTGGCCGTGCTGATGAACGAGCTGGGAATCGAAGCATCGCCCGGCGCGACGGATCTGGCCTCGCGC
>DASYRO010000308.1:0-6692 GCA_036004385.1 Candidatus Acidiferrales bacterium | reverse complement strand
TTTTGAAACGCGTGATCGTTGCCGAAGCGCGGTGGAAGAAATCGCCCGGTGGTCAAAGTGTTGCGAACAGAAAGTCATCGACCAGGCGCTCGCGATGGCGAAGGCAGCAGAGGACGAGGTCACGCGGCACGTCGGCTATTATTTGATCGACGTCGGCCGGCCAACGCTCGAGCGCGCGACGAGCGCGCGAGCGCCGCTCGCGGAACGATCGCGCCGATGGCTTCGCGCACACGCGGCGGGCACTTATTTTGGAAGCCTTTTCCTACTCACGGTTGCGATGGTGGCAACGCCTCTTGTTTTTGTTTCTGAATCGGTTCATGCGCTGACACTCGGGCTGCTGGGAGTTCTGCTGCTCTTGCCCGCTAGTGAGGTGGCGGTGCTGGTCGTGAATTATGTCGTCACTTCGCTGCTACCGCCGCAGGTCTTGCCCAAAATGTCCTTTACAAAAAAGGGCATTCCCGATGATTGCCGGACGCTGGTTGTGGTGCCGATGTTGTTGACCACTCCGGACGCAATCCAAAACGAACTTAACCGCCTCGAAATTCGTTACCTCGGAAATACGGATGCGAATCTGCGCTTCTCGCTCCTGGCCGATTTTGCCGACGCGCCGCGGGAAAGCATGCCGGAGGACGCAGAGTTTATCGACCTCGTGTCGCGCGGGATCGAGGAGTTGAATCGCCGGCACGGAGCCGGGCGCTTCTTTCTTTTTCATCGCGGTCGCGCGTGGAGTGAGAGCGAGCAGCGCTGGATCGGCTGGGAACGCAAGCGCGGAAAGCTCGAGCAACTCAACCGATTCCTCGTCGGCGAATCCGCGCCCGAGCTGGAAGGATTTCTCCGCGTGGGCGACCGCGCGCAGCTCGAGGGCATTCGGTTTGTCATCACGCTGGATGCCGATACCCAACTGCTGCGCGACACCGCCCGGACGATGATCGAAACCCTGGCGCATCCGCTGAATCAGGCGCGGCTTTCGTCGGATGGCCGTCGCGTGATTCGCGGTTACACGATCATTCAACCAAGCGTCAGCGCCTCGCTTCCGAGCGCGAGAGCCACATGGTTCTCACGCATCTTTGCTGATCAGCGTGGGATCGATCCTTACACGCACGCCGTCTCCGATGTTTACCAGGATCTGGTCGGCGAAGGCAGTTATCACGGCAAAGGCATCTACGAACTGCGCACGTTTCATCGGCTCTTGTCCGGACGATTTCCAACAGCGCACTTGTTGAGCCATGATCTCCTGGAAGGATGCCACGTCCGCGTGGGGCTAGCGACGGACATCGAGCTGCTGGATGTCTTCCCGAATAGTTACATCGCGTGGTGGAGTCGGCAGCACCGCTGGATTCGTGGCGACTGGCAAATCATCGATTGGCTGAAGCCGCGCGTGCCCGTGGGCGGCGGCAGGATGGATCCCAATCCGCTTTCCGCCTTTGATCGCTGGAAGATATTTGACAATCTGCGCCGCAGCCTGGTGCCGCCAGGGATTGTGGCCCTCCTCTTGGTGGGCTGGTTTTTCACGCCTGCTCCGATGCTGTGGAGCGGGATTATCGCGGGCCTGATGCTGTGGCCGGTCCTGAATGCTCTCCTCGCCCTTCTGTTCCAGCCGCCACCACCCGGGACGAGATTTTGGCGCGAGCCGCGCGACCGTCTCCTGCGCTCCATGTTCGCGGTTATTTTTCTGCCGGATTACGCGGGCATGTCACTCGATGCCATTGGTCGCGTGGTCTACCGGCGAATCACGTCGCATCGGCTCCTCCTGGAATGGGAGACGGCGATGGACGCTCACCGGCGGGCGAGAAGTCGGCAACGGCAATTTGTTCTCAGCCGGCTTTGGATTCCAGCTGCCTGCGTCCTCCTTTTCGCTGGCGCGACCTGGTGGGGAACTGCGGCGATAGTCGCAATGGCTCCCTTTCTCCTTTTGTGGGCTCTCTTTCCGGTGGCGGTGATGTTGATTAACCGTCCGGCGAAAAGCTGGCGCGGCGGAACGCTAACGGCGGACGATCGCCGATTCTTGCGCGCGGCTGCGCGACGAACTTGGAGATACTTCGATGATTTCGTCGGGCCACAGACCTCCTGGTTGCCGCCGGACAATGTCCAGGAAACACCAATGCGGGAAATTTTCATGCGCACTTCACCGACGAACATCGGGCTCTGGATGTTGGCGACCGTGGCGGCGAATGATTTTGGCTACATCACAATCGACGACTTGGTGACGCGCAACCTCGGCACGCTCGAAACAGTGGGTCGGCTCGAACGCTTCGAAGGTCATCTCTTTAATTGGTACGACCTGAGCACGCTGGAACCATTGCGTCCACGTTACGTCTCCACCGTGGACAGCGGCAATTTGCTCGCAAGCCTGTGGACTTTCGAGACCAGCTGCGATGAATTGGCCGCGCGCCCCATTCTGGATGTGGGCGCATTGCGTGGCTTAGCCGACACACTTGGCGTGTTCCGGCAAATCGCCGCCACACTCAAGGGAGCGGAACCTCCTCCGCCGTTTTTCCGCCTGACGGAACTGACTACGGGCCAGCCAGCGGATCTGGAGGAAATCATCCAGCGCGTACGGGCGGCTCGACAGCCCGCACAGGATCTTCTGCTCCACTACCGCGGGGAGGGAACCGATATGCGCACCTACTGGGCGCAACAAATTTCGAAGCAGGTCGCGGCGTGGAATGCGGTCATCGACAAATACCTTCGGCCGGTGGAAATTCTGATGGCGCCGCCGGCGCAACTGATGTCGTTAGGCGAAGCGACGCACCAATCCCGGCGCGAAGCGCTCGCGGCCACTTTTTCGCTGCGCGACATTGCCCTCGAAGGCATTTCCGGGCTCGTGCCGTTGCTTGCTTTTCATGAGCGACGAGAGGACCAGGAGATTCCTCCCGACGTGCGCGAGTGGCTCGATCTTCTCGTCACCGAGGCGGAGCATTCGCGCCGGAACGCCTCGGAACAGCTCGCGCAGTTGGACGAATTGATCTCCCAGAGCCAGCAACTGGAAGGCGGCATGGGACTGCGATTTCTCTACGATGAGGAGCGGCGGATTTTTGCCATCGGCTACTACGTGGCGGAGCGGCGCCCCGACAACTCATTTTACGATCTGCTGGCGAGTGAAGCGCGCCTAACGAGCTTCCTGGCCATCGCGCGCGGAGAAGTGCCGGTGGAACATTGGTGGGCTTTGAGCCGCCCCTTTGGTTCCGCCTATGGGCGGCTCCCGCTTCTCTCCTGGACTGGAACGATGTTCGAATATCTGATGCCGCTCTTGTTCACCCAGACGCACGAAAATTCGCTGCTCGATCGCGCCTGTTACGATGCCGTGCGTTGTCAGATTGCCTATGCCCGGCAAAACCATGTGCCGTGGGGCATCTCGGAATCCGCCTTCAGTGCGCTCGACCGCCACAACGTTTTTCAATACCGGGCCTTTGGCGTGCCGGCACTGGCGTTGAAGCGTGGGCAGGAGGACGATCTGGTCGTGGCGCCGTATGCGGCCGCGCTCGCTCTCGGCGTGGAACCGACCGCCGCGATGAAGAATCTGCGGCGCCTCGCCACCCTGGACGGCTCTGCGTTGCTCAACGATTACGGCTACTACGAAGCGATCGACTATTCGCGACGCACTGAACCCGGGGGCGCGGCCGGGATCGTCATCCATTGCTACATGGTGCATCACCAGGGGATGTCGCTGCTCGCCTACGACAATGCTCTGAATGACAACGCGATGCGGAGGCGTTTCCATTCTGACCCCCGCATTCGTGCCACCGAGCCGCTCCTGCACGAGCACATTCCTGAACAAATTTTGCCGACCACCGGTGAGGTCCACGAAGAGCGCCCCCTGCTCCGGACGGTTCCGAGCGTCGGCGCCGGGCTGGTGTCGCAAACACCGGACATCTCCTCGCCGCGCATCCACCTCCTCTCCAATGGAACCTGCTCTGTCGCGCTAACGAACTCCGGCGGTGGCTATCTGCGCTGGCTGGATCTGGACGTGACCCGCTGGCACGCCGATACGACTTGCGACGTCTCGGGCCCGGTTTGTTATATCCGGGATTTGGAAGATGGAACGACTTGGAGCAATACCCATCAACCGCTGAGATCTCCCCAGCGTCGTTACACCTGGCGTTTCACGCCGGACAAAGCGGAGTTCCGGCGCAGGAGCGGACCGTGCGAGACCATCACGGAGATCGCCGTCTCCGCAGAAGACGACACGGAAGTCCGGCGCATCACTTTAGTGAACACCTCACGCAAATTGTGTCGGCTGGAGTTGACCAGTTATCTGGAGCTCGCGCTCGCGCCGCACCGGACCGATCGCGCGCACCCTGCTTTCAACAAGCTTTTCATCGAAACCGAATGGCTGCCGCATTGCCAGGCGCTGGTCGCGCGGCGCCGCCTGCGCGCCCCTGACGATCGCCCGGTTTGGGCCGCGCACATCATGGTTTCGGAGTCCTCTTTTACCGAATCGACCGAGTTTGAAACCGACCGCGCCCAATTCCTCGGCCGGGGCCGCACGCCGGCAAATCCCGAAGCGATCACCCACAGCCTGAGGAATAGTGTCGGCAGCGTGCTCGATCCGATCTTCAGCCTGCGCCAGCGCATCACGATCCTGCCTAACGAACGCTCGCAGTTTGCGCTTGTCACCGTGGTAGCAGCGTCACGTGAAGCGGTTGTCGCGCTGGCCGAGCGCTACTCGGAATTTCACACCTGCGCGCGCGCTTTTGAAACCGCCTGGACCCATTCCCAACTGGAGCTGCGTCGGCTCCGCATTCGCCCGGGAGATATGCAAACCTTTCAACAACTGGCGGCGCTCATTCTCTTTCCGCAGGCCCAACTGCGACCGCCGCCCGCGCGTCTCGGGCGCCGGGCCGAGGGTCAGCGCGCGCTCTGGCGGCAAGGCATTTCCGGCGACCTGCCGATTGTCGTGGTCATGATCGGTCACCTCCGCGACATCGAAGTTGTGCGCGAAATTTTGACCGCGCATACCTTCTGGAATCTGCGTGGCTTGAAGGTCGATCTCGTGCTGGTGAGCGAGGAATCGCCGAGTTATGACGAACCGCTGACCGCTCACCTGCGCCAGCTCACCGAAGCGCAGGCGCACCTGACTGGCGTGGATCAACCCGGCGGCGTTTATTTCCGATCGGCCACGAAAATTTCGAAGGAAGAGCTGATCGCGCTTCAGGCCGCCGCGCGCATGGTCCTGGTCGCAGCTCGCGGCACGCTCCGCCAACAACTTGCCGCGACCACACCCGTGGCCGCGAAACCGCGGCTTCTGGCGCCCGGCAAACAGTTCCAGGAAGAGCTCTCGGCGCCGCTGACTTTCATGGAACTGAAATACTTCAACGGCCTCGGTGGGTTTACTGAGGACGGAAAGGAATTCGTCATCTATCTGGGTCCCGGCTGCCAGACACCCCTTCCCTGGATCAACATCATGGCCAATCCGAAGTTCGGCGCGTTTGTTTCCGAGTCGGGCGCCGAATTTGTCTGGGGCCGCAATAGCCAGACCGATCGCCTCACGCCGTGGTTTAACGATCCGATCTCCGATCCGCCTGGGACCGCCATCTACATCCGCGACGATGACATCGGCGCAGTGTGGTCGCCCACGCCGCAACCGATCCGTGAGAAGGACGCTTATCGCGCACGACACGGCCAGGGTTACACAACTTTCGAACACAACAGCCACGCGATCGAACAACGGCTGCTCACTTTCGTGCCGGTCGATGACGCCGGCGGCCAGCCGGTCCGCTTGCAGCGGCTACGCTTGCGCAACAATTCGTCGCGCCGACGGAAGCTGACCGTCACCTCCTACGCCACTCTCGTTCTCGGATCCGACCCGGAGGAAACCGGCATGCATGTGGTCACCAAATGGGATTTGCAAAGCCAGACTCTCTTTGCCCGCAACTCCTACAATCCGGAATTTTGCGAGTGCATCACTTTTGCCACTTCGACTCCGACGCCTGCTTCGTTCACCGGTGATCGTGCCGTGTTTATAGGGCGCAACCGCTCGTTGCGCGATCCGGCCGCGATGGAGCACGCACGATTGACCGGTAATACGGGCGCCGGCCTCGACCCATGCGCCGCTGTGCAGATCGCGGTTGAGATTGAACCGGGAGACACCGCCGAGATGACTTTCCTTCTCGGGCAGGCGGACGACGAAGAGCGCGCGCGCGCACTGGTGAGCCGATTCCGCGATCCCGCGAACGTCGAAGCCGCATTTCAGGAAACTCGCCGTTGGTGGGACCGGCTCCTAGGCACGATCGAAGTGGAAACGCCGGAGCTCTCGACAAATTTTCTGCTCAATCGCTGGCTGCTTTACCAGACTCTGAGCTGCCGGATTTGGGGCCGCTCGGCGTTTTATCAATCGGGCGGCGCTTACGGCTTCCGCGACCAATTGCAGGATGTCATGGCCCTCGTGCATGCCGCGCCCGACATCGCGCGCGAACACATCCTGCGCGCGGCTGCGCGCCAATTTGTGGAAGGCGATGTCCAGCATTGGTGGCATCCCGATTCAGGCGCTGGAGTGCGCACCCGTATCAGTGACGATCTTCTCTGGCTTCCCTTTGTCACTGCGCATTATGTCCGCACCACCGGCGACGTCGCGATCCTCGATCAAATGGTCCCGTTCCTCGAAGCCAAACCACTCGAGGTCCAACAGACCGAGAGCCTTTCCGTTCCGGTTGCATCCGTCGAGGAGGGTTCGCTGCTCGAACATTGCCGGC
>DASYRO010000307.1:0-2966 GCA_036004385.1 Candidatus Acidiferrales bacterium | reverse complement strand
CGCGACGCGGCGGGATCTTTCGGCCGGTCGCCAGAAATAATGATTGTGTCGAGCCCGAAGGCCAGAACCATTTCTTTGGAGAAATTGTCCTGCGCATCGTTGCCGGTTTTCGTCCAATAACTGTACGGGCGAAGGCTTTCGTCCAAATCGCCTCCGTGGAGATCAATCAGGTGATCGCACTTCTCGACTACTTCGCGCGTTATCAAGAATGACGCGCGGTCGGTCTGCGTGCCGTCCATCTTGCCGGGATACAGGCGGTTCATGCTTTTGCCGTCCACCGGATTCACGTGCGGAACTTTCTGCTCGAAGGAAGGAATGTTCACGAGCGGAACGATGATGACCGTGCCGGAAATTTCCGCGGGGTCCAGCTTCTCAATCAATTTCTCGAGCGCAATGACGGACGTGTACTCCGTGCCGTGCGCGCCGGATACGAGCGCTAACACTTTACCGGGCTTCGCGCCATTGACCACCACGACGGGGATGTTCGTGCCCGCGTCCACGCCCGCAGGGACTTCGATGTAGCCCGTGGCTTTCTGCCCGCGCGCCGCCTTCGCCGTCCCGACCGTGAACGTGCCCTGCTGTGCGTAAGCCGCATGCGGGAGTATTCCGACGAGGGCCGCAACCAGAATGAATTGTCCACGCATCTTGCCTCCAAAGGAGCAAATGTTTATCGGCAAACGGCGTTACCTCAGGGGCTAAAGCCCCTACATTTTGGGGCCTTTTACGGCACGGCTGAAGCCGTGCCCTGCCAATTCGGTCGCGGAGCCGTTTTTATGAGACAGGTTCACGTGAAACCTGCATTCAATCGTGGCGCGCACCATGGAGAACTTCCACGGCGTGCGGCAGCAGCCCGGCGACGGCGTCCAACGATTCGACCGCGCCTTTCGGGCTGCCGGGGAGATTAACGATGATGCTCTGCGCGCGCACCCCGGAGATGGCGCGGGAAAGCGCGGCAAAGAGATTGTCGCCGCGTCCGGCGCTGCGCATGATTTCGCCGAAGCCGGGAATCAACCGCGTGCAAACTGCAATGGTGGCTTCCGGCGTGACGTCGCGCGGGCCGAGCCCCGTGCCGCCCGTCGTCAGAATAATGTCCGCTTGCTGCGAGTCGGCGCAGGCAATCAGAAACGCCCGAATGGTGGCGGATTCGTCGGGGACGGTTTCTGCGGCAACGACTTGCCAGCCGAGCTTGGCGCAGCGTTCGCGCAGCGCCGGGCCGCTCTGGTCGGCGCGTTCGCCGCGAAAGACGGAATCACTGACGGTGAGGATGGCGACGCGCATCGGCGGCTTAGCCCGGCGCTTCGGCGGAGTCGCGTGCGGCTTCGTCCATCAGGCGGAAAGCTTCCATCAGCAGGCCCTGCGTGGACATGGTCGTGGTGATCTTGTCGGTGGAAGCGTTGAAATCAATTTCGAATTCGCCTGCGGTCCACGAGGCCGCCTTGAACACCGCTGCGTTACCTTCTACGGCGCCAAGTTGCGCGTGCTTGCAGGCCCCGCTGGCAAAAAACATCTCGCACTTGTCTCCGGCGTGGTTAATCGTCAGGCGGCAGGATTTCTGGCCCATCTCCAAAGACTGGAGCAGATCCATGATGCTCATTTCTTCCAGGCGTCCCTGAATCGTGCCCGGCCGCGCGCTGCGCTGCTGCATTTTTTCGAGCTGCAAGCGGTCCACGACTTTTTTCGCGCGGCGCACAAGTTCCTTCAGGAAAAACGGCTTGATAATGAAATCTTCGACGCCGTCCACCAGCGGGCGGAGTTTTTCTTCGATGTCCGCGCGCCCGGCGACGAAAATGAACGGCAATCCCTTGGTGCGCTCGCGCGCGCGCAGTTTTTCGTAAAGCTGGCGGCCGTCAAGCCCGGGCATTTTGTAATCGGAGATAATCATGTCCGGCGGGTCGTCGATCACTTTGAGAAGCGCGTCCGCGCCGTCGGCGGCGGTGTCCAGTTCGCAGTGCGGTTCGAGTCCCCGCTTGATTAAGTCCATCACCAGCGGGTTATCCTCGACGATGAGCACGCGGACGGCTTTCATCGGCGCGCCTCCCGCTTGCGGAGGTAACGACCGCTCTTGCCGCCGATTTTTTTCACCAGGTAGATGTCCGTGATTTCCATTCCCTTATCGAGGGCCTTGCACATGTCGTAGATGGTCAGTGCGGCCACGCTCGCCGCGCACAACGCTTCCATTTCCACGCCGGTGCGGGCCGTCGCGGTGACGCGAGTGCGGATGGCGACGCCATTCTCGCACAGCCGCGTGGACACATCAATGTGCGTCAACGGAAGCGGGTGACAGAGAGGTATCAGCTCGGCGGTGCGTTTGGCTGCGGCAATGCCGGCGATGCGCGCCACTTCCAGCGGATTCCCCTTGGGCGTTTCCAGGCGGCGGATTTTGCCGAGCACAGCGCGGCGCATGCGCACAAAGCCGTGCGCAATGGCCGTGCGCTCGGTAACGTCTTTTGACGTCACGTCTACCATGTGCACCTTCGCGTCTTTTTTGTAATGCGAGAGTTTGGCCATGCGTTTCGTACCGCCGCCATTCTGTTGGTGAATTTGTAGGGGCGCACCTCTGTGTGCGCCCATTCCAGGGGCGGACACGGGGGTCCGCCCCTACAAAAAGAATCAAAGAATTCCACGTCGGGGCAGCACGTCCACCCAATCGCCCGCCGCGAATTCGAGCTTCGTTTGCGGCACGACGAGAAAACAGTTCGCCCGCGCCAGCGTCACAATATCGCCAGAGCCTTGCCAGGGCAACTCTTTCACCACGGGTTCGCCGCTCGACCAATCCACCACGGCGGGTAAAAAGTGAGTGAGCGCGGCTTTCTGTTTCACCGGCGCGGCTAGCTTAGCTTTGAACAATGCAAGCGGACGTGGCGCGGCGCCGCTGAGTATATCTATCGCTGGCACTACGAATAATTCAAACGTCACCATCGTCGAAACAGGATTTCCCGGCAGGCCGAAGACGAACTTATCGCGGC
>DASYRO010000306.1:0-5188 GCA_036004385.1 Candidatus Acidiferrales bacterium | reverse complement strand
CGCTGGAAATCGAGCGCGAAACCGAAGGCTCCAAATTTGTGCAGGCGATACGCCTCGCTGCTGGCGATGCCGGCAATCGCATCGAGTTCGCCAACGTGATGGACTGGAACACGCGCGGCGCAAACCTGAAAGCAGCATTCTCCCTCGTCGCAACAAATCCGATGGCCACGTATAACTGGGACGTCGGCACCATCGAGCGCGCCAACAACAACGAGAAGAAATTCGAGGTGCCGTCGCACCAGTGGATTGACCTGACCGACAAAAGTGGCGCGTTCGGCGTGACCGTGCTCACCGACTGCAAGAACGCATCGGACAAGCCCGACGACAGTACGCTGCGCCTTACACTCGTGCGCACGCCCGGACTCGGCGAGCGCGCAGGCTATGCCGACCAGACCACGCAGGACCTGGGCCATCATGAATTTGTGTACGGACTGGCCGCGCACGCCGGCGACTGGCGCAGCGGCGAAACCGATTGGCAGGCGCAGCGCCTCAATCAGCCGCTCATCGCCTTCGAAAGCCCGAAGCATGCGGGCGCGCTGGGCAAAAGTTTTTCTCTGTTGCGTGTGAACAATAGCCGCGTCCGCGTGCTGGCCCTCAAGAAAGCGGAGAACAGCGACGAAGTCATCGTCCGGCTGGTCGAGCTCGACGGCAAGCCGGCGCAGGATGTGCACATCGCATTCGCTGCGCCCGTGGCCACCGCGCGCGAGGTCAACGGGCAGGAGCAGCCGCTCGGCGCAGCGACGGTGAAGAACGGCGAGCTGTTGACGTCCTTCACGCCCTATCAACTACATACTTTCGCCGTGCGGCTTGCTCCGTCGGCAAAGAAAGTTGTTGCGCCGCAATCGCAGCCGGTCACGCTGCCGTACGACCGCTCCGTCGCTTCACGAGATGGACGGCCCGCCGACGGCAGCTTCGACGGGCAGGGCCGCGCGTATCCCGCTGAGATGTTGCCGGCAAGAATTGATTTCGCCGGCGTGCGCTTCAGCCTCGCGCCCGCAGGCAGTGGCAAGTTGAACGCCGTCGTCTCGCGCGGGCAGATCATCGCGCTGCCGCCCGGGAAATTTACCCGCGTGTACCTGCTGGCCGCCGCGGTCAATGGCGATCAGAAAGCCACGTTCCGCGTCGGCGAGAGTCCAGTGGAGCTGACCGTTCAGGATTGGACCGGGTTTATCGGCCAGTGGGACGACCGCATCTGGCGCAGCCGCGAAGAACCGCTTCCGCCGCGTCCCGGCGATCCGCCGGGGACGCCGCCGCGCGTGCGCGTCATCGAATACGGCGAAATGATTGGCCTGAAGCCAGGGTTCATCAAGCGCGCGGACGTGGCGTGGTACGCGTCGCATCGTCACGCATCGGACGGCGCCGCGGAGCCGTACGCATATACCTACTTGTTTGCCTACGCGCTCGATCTGCCGCCGGACGCGAAAAATATTACGTTGCCGACCAATCCCAACGTGCGCATCTTCGCAGTGACCGTGACGAACGAAGGCCCAGCCGTGCGCCCCGCGCAGCCGCTCTACGACACGCTGGAGCGCGCCAGCCGCTAGCGAACGCATTTCTTGGGCGAAGGATTCCGCCGCTTTGACAACACAGGAACGTCTCATCCTTGGAGTAGACGTTGGCGGCACGAAAGTCGCCGCGGGGCTGGTGGACGCGCGCGGGCGCGTGTTTTTCAAAACGCGCGCACCGATGTCGGCCACCGGAGATGCCGCCGCGGGATTCGCCGCGGTGAAGGATGCGATTGACGCGGTATTCGCTACCAACCCTGGCGTGAGGGAAAATCTGAAACACATCGGGATCTGTTCGCCGGGGCCGCTGGATCCGCGCGCGGGCGTGGTGATCAATCCACCGAACTTGCCGTGCTGGCGGAATTTTCCGCTGGCCGCGGAAGTCGAGCGCGCCTTTGGCATTGCCGCGCGCCTGGAAAACGATGCCAACGCCGCCGCGCTGGCCGAAGCAATCTGGGGTGCGGGCGCCGGTTTTCAGAATCTTTTTTACGCGACCATCGGCACGGGCATCGGCACAGGAATTATTTTCGACAAGAAAATCTACTGGGGCCGGACGGGCGCCGCCGCGGAAGGCGGACACATGACCATCGACCACCTCGGGCCGGTGTGCGCCTGCGGCAAACGCGGCTGCATCGAAGCGCTCGCGTCTGGTACGGCGCTCGCGCGACGCGCACGTGAGCGATTGACGGCCGAGCCCGCTGTCACTTCAAAAATCCTCGGGCTGGCGGGCAGAAATGCGGACGCCATCTCTGCGGAAACAATTTCCGCCGCGCATCAAAGCGGTGATGCGCTGGCCACGCAACTTCTTTCGGAGACCGCGGACTTCCTCGCCATCTGGCTGGGCAACATCATTGACCTGCTCGAACCCGATGCCATCGTGATTGGCGGCGGGATGAGCGGGATGCTCGCGCCGTGGTTCGCGCGCATCCGCGAAAAACTGCCGGCGTGGTGCGTCAACCAGCGCTGCACGGAAATTCCGCTTTTTCGCGCGGCGTACGGAGAAGATTCCGGCATCGCCGGCGCCGCGGCCGTCGCGTTACAAGGAGAAGTTCCATGAGCGCTTCGCCCGCATCAACGTCCGCGCAAAAGCCGAAAGCTTTTCAGGTCATTGCCGCGGCCGGTCTGATCATGGGCGCGATGGACATCACCGCGGCGTTTGTCACGGCCTATGCTTTGCGCGGAATTTCTCCCGTGCGAGTGTTGCAGTCCGTGGCCTCCGGTTTGCTGGGTGCGAGTGCGTTTCAGGGTGGCGCGCGAACCGCAGCTCTCGGTTTGGCGTTGCATTTTCTGATTGCCACGACGGCCGCGGCAGTCTATTACGCGGCCAGCCGCAAACTCGCTTTCCTGACGCGACACGCCGTCATTTCCGGAATCGCTTACGGCATTGCCGTGTACTTGTTCATGAATCTGGTGGTGCTTCCGCTCTCCGCCGCGCAGCCCCGGTACACGGCTTTGTCGATTGCGATCGGCCTGACCGTGCACATGCTCTGCGTCGGATTGCCGGTTTCGCTGGTGGTGCAGCGTTTCTCTAATTCCCGCTAGTGGAAGTCATGTGAAATGGTTTCGGCGCGGGTGATTTCCAGCGGCTCGACGCGCTGCGCCTTCACGGAAATCACTCCGTCCAGATGTTGCAGCGTTCCCTCAATGAGTAGGAATTGCTGGCCGACTACGACGAGGCGATTCTGCTCGTACACATCGGGCGTGAGGATGGCGTTGGAAATTCCCGTTTCATCTTCGAGGCTCAGGAAGACAAATCCCTTGGCGGTGCCGGGACGCTGCCGGGCAATCACGCCTCCGGCCACGCACACTGCGCTGCCGTTGGGCAGATGACGAAGCAGCGCCGCGGGCGTCACGCCGCGCGCGTTCATTTCCGCGCGGCGATAGCGCATGGGGTGCGGCCCGACGGTGAGCCCGGTGCCGCGATAATCCGCCACCAGACGCTCTTCGGCGGTCATCGCTTCCAGCGGCATGACTGCATTTGTGTCCTCTTCCAGCGCCGCCGGCCTATCTACGATTTCTTCCCCGCATTCATTTTGTTCCATGAGGTCGTCTTCCAGCAGCGGGCCGGTGGGGCGCGCGGCGCGTTCCACTTGCCAGAGAGCAGACCGCCGGTGCAATCGCGCGCGACCCGCGATGGAATTCAGCGCGCCGATTTCTGCCAGCAGCACCAGTTCGTCTTTGCGAATCTCCGGCACGCGATGCTTTAAATTTTCCACGGAACTGAATGCCGCGCGCTCGCGTTCGCGGACGATAGCTTGCGCAACGACGTCGCGCAGGCCCTTGGCATAGCACAAGCCCAGCCGTATGGCGAAGTCGGGCGCGGGATGTGCTGCACGATTTGGAATGCGCAGGCTATAAGCCTGTGCTACCGGCTCCAGCATGCATTTCCAATTCGAGCGCGTGACGTCGATCGGCCGCACCTTCAGCCCGTGCAACTGCGCGTCTTTCACAATCGTGGACGGCGCGTAAAATCCCATCGGCTGATTATTCAGCATGGCCGCGGTGAACGCCGCCAGGTAGTGGCACTTGAGCCACGCGCTGGCGTAGGCGATGAGCGCGAAACTCGCGGCGTGCGATTCCGGAAAGCCGTAGAGCGCGAACGACGTGATGGACTTGACGATGCTCTCCTGCGCGGGGCCGGTGATGCCGTTGCGTGTCATGCCTTCGCGGAGTTTCACTTCGACGTCGCGCATGCGCGCTTCCGCGCGCTTGAAGCCGAAGGCGCGGCGCAATTCTTCGGCCTGGCCACCGCTGAACCCCGCGGCAATCATGGCCATGCGCAGCAATTGCTCCTGGAAGAGCGGCACGCCCAGCGTGCGTTCGAGCACCGGCCGCAATGACGGATGCAGATAATCCACCGGTTCGCGACCTTGCCGGCGCTTCAAATACGGATTCACCATTTTTCCGACGATCGGCCCCGGACGAATGATGGCCACCTGCACGACCAGGTCATAAAACTTTTTCGGGCGCAGCCGCGGCAGGCAGGACATCTGCGCGCGGCTTTCCACCTGGAACATGCCCACGGTATCGGCGCGGCACAGCGCGTCGTACACCGGCGGATCGTCCGGCGGCAGATGCGCCAGGTCCACTTCCTCGCCGTGATGACGGCGGATCAGCTCGATGGATTCTTCCAGCACGGCCATCATGCCCAGCCCCAGCAGGTCCACTTTGACGATGCCCATGTCCGCGCAATCCTCTTTGTCCCACTGAATCACGACGCGGCCGGGCATGGTGGCGGGCTCCAGCGGCACGACGGAATCGAGCTGGCCGCGGCACACCACCATGCCTCCGGAGTGCTGCCCGAGATGCCGCGGCAGATCCTGCACGCGCTGGCACAGCTCAAAAAATTTATAGATGCGCGGATGCGCCAGGTCAAAACCCGCATCGCAGAAATTGCGGTTCAAATTATCTTTGGGATCGCGAAATTCCCACGCGCCAACCAGCTTGGAAAGTTTGTCCAGCGTGTCCGCGTCGAAGCCCAGCGCTTTGCCCACTTCGCGCGCCGCGGATCGCCCGCGATAAGTGATGACGTTGGCGGTCATCGCCGCGCCGAGCTTGCCATAGCGCTCGTACACGTACTGGATGGCGGCTTCGCGCTGGTCGCCGCTGGGCAGATCGAGATCAATGTCCGGCCATTCGCCGCGCTCTTCGGAAAGAAAGCGTTCGAAGAGCAGGTCCATGCC
>DASYRO010000305.1:0-5526 GCA_036004385.1 Candidatus Acidiferrales bacterium | reverse complement strand
TTTCCTTGATTCGCCTTCCTGCTGAATTCGTGTATTCTTTTCTCCGATGACGCCCGACGCACGCGCCAAACTCGAAGCCTGGCTCGACTATTTCGACGACCTCGGCCTCGCGCCTTTCTACTCCGATCGCGCCTCGTTGGAGCTGCCTAGCGCGATCCCTATCGCAGGGGCGCAGCATGCTGCGCCCGCGGTAGGGGCTGGCTTTAGTCCGCCATCTTCTGCGCCGCGTGTAGCGCCGGCCTTCAAGCCGGCATCCGTCGCCGCGCCTCCGCCCGTCATTTCCGTCAAACAGGCTCCGTCGCTTTTCGAAATCCTCGACCGCGTCGAAAACGATTCGATCGAAAAAATCCGCGCGGACATCGGCGACTGCACGCGCTGCGCCCTCTCGCAACATCGCCACTCGATTGTCTATGGCGTGGGCAATCCGCGCGCCGAGCTGATGTTTGTCGGGGAAGGCCCCGGCGCCGACGAAGACGCGCAGGGCATTCCCTTTGTCGGCCGCGCGGGACAACTGCTGACGCAGATGATTGAAGCGATGGGACTGCGGCGTGAAGACGTATACATCGCCAACGTGGTGAAGTGCCGCCCGCCGGGAAATCGCCTGCCGGAGAAAGAGGAAATCGCCACCTGCTCGCCGTTTCTGATCCGCCAGATTGACGCCATCAAGCCCAAAGTTCTCGTGGCCCTGGGAGCGTGCGCCGTACAGACGCTGCTCGCCGCGCCCGTGGCCATCACCAAGATTCGCGGCCAGTGGTACGACTATCGCGGCATCCGCATGATGCCCACGTTTCACCCTGCATTCTTGCTGCGCGACCCGCGCGCCAAACCCGACGCCTGGCGCGACCTCCAGAAAGTAATGGCCGTCCTCGGTCTCCGACCTCCGAAAAAGAAACCGTGATGTTCGATCGGATTTTGTAGGGGCGCAGCGCGCTGCGCCCGTTTCCGCGCCTTTTGTTGGGGACGGCCTTTAGGCCGCCATCGTAGCGCCGGCGTCCCGCCGGCTCTTCAGACATTCAACATTCAACCCTTCAACATTCAACTTTCTTACGGTTTTACCAGCGTCACCGCCGGCAATTCAATCTCTCTCGCCTTCTGGTTCAGCGCCGGCACGTCTTTTTCTTTCACTTCTTTCCATTTCGCCATTACCGGATCAATCTTCCCCGCCAAATATTCGAACACCTCGTACGACTGCTTCGTCGGCGCGGTGTCCGCCGATTCCACCACGCCTGCGAGTGCGAGCAATTTGTTGTTGAGCATAATCGGCCAGTTCAGCAGGTCCTGCCCGCTCTGCGCCTTGGTCTGGTAGAGCTCCTGCTCGATGGGCGTGAGTTTTTTCTCTACCGCGTCGGCCTGTGCCAGCAAGTCTTTGGCCTTGTCGTTTTTCTCATGACGCTTGCGCAAGGCCTGCAACTGCGTGTGCAGGTCTTTCATGTAGTTGATGGCGTCGTGGAGGTCGTTGGCCCGTGCGCGGATTTGCATCAGCAGGTCGGACTGTTTCTGCAAATCCGCCGCCGAAGTCTTCACCCGCGGGTCCAGTTGAATGGTCAGCGGCGCCGTTTCGCTCTTGCCGCCGACGCTGAGCTTCACCTGATACGTGCCGGGCAGGACGAGCGGGCCCTGCACGCCCGCCGCCCACAGCACCATGCCGGGATAGCGGCTGGCGTCTTCATAGCGCAGGTTCCACGCGAAACGGTTCAAGCCCTTCTCCGTCGGCAAGCGTTGTGACGGCGGCTGGAACGGAAAATCCGCCGGCAATCCTGTCGGAGGCTCCACCTTGCTGGAATATTTCCGCACCGATTTTCCCTGCGCATCGAGATTTTCCAGAGTCACTTCATCCTTCGGCGTGTCTTTCAAGTTGTAATAAATGACCGCGCCGGCCGGCGGATTCTGCCCGGCTGCCGCTCCACCGGGAATGGTAAACGACGGCACGCGCGTGCGGTACACCACGGGCGGTTTGTAGAGATGAAAATCCTTGCCGCCAATTTCCGTTGCGTACTGCTCGAGCGGCGTCAGGTCGTCTAGAATCCAGAACGACCGTCCGTGCGTGGCGGCAACCAGGTCGCCGTTTTTCACCGCCAGATCGTGAATCGGCGTGGTCGGCAGATTGAGTTGCAGCGACTGCCAGTTGGCGCCGTCATCGAACGAAACGTAAACGCCCGTTTCCGTGCCCGCGAAGAGCAGGCCCTTGCGCTTGGGGTCTTCACGCACCGCGCGGACAAACGTGACGTCCGGAATGCCGTTGACGATTTTCTTCCACGTTTTTCCGAAGTCGCTTGTCTTGTAAATGTACGGCTTGAAGTCGTCGAGCTCGTGGCGGTCAATCGCCAGGTAGGCCGTGCCCGCGTCGAACGGCGACGCCTCAATCAGGCTCACCAGGCTCCACTCCGGCATTTCTTTCGGCGTGACGTTGGTCCACGTTTTTCCGGCGTCGCGCGTGATGTGTACCAGCCCGTCGTCGCTCCCAGCCCAGATCAGATCTTTTTGCACCGGCGATTCCGTCACCGCAAAAATCACATCGTAGTATTCGACGCTGGTGTTGTCGTGCGTGATCGGACCGCCCGAATCGCCCTGTTTCGATTTGTCGTTGCGCGTCAGGTCTCCCGAAATCGCCGTCCAGCTCATTCCGCCGTCGGTGGTTTTGAATAACACTTCCGCCGCGTGATACAGCACGTTGGGATCGTGCAGCGACGCGACAATCGGCGCGGTCCACTGCCAGCGATGTTTCAATGCGCCGGCGTTCCAGCCCATGGGATTTTCCGGCCACGCGTTGACTTCCTGCTCCTGCCCCGTGCGTTTGTCGTACCGCGTGATGCTTCCGCCGTAGCAGCCGGCGTATACGATATTCGGATCCTTCGGATCGGGTGCGATGTAGCCGCTCTCGCAGCCGCCCACGTCGTACCAGTCGTCGCGGCCGATGGCCCCACTGTCGCTGCGGCTGGCGATGGACACCGTGGAGTTATCCTGCTGCGCACCGTACACGCGGTATGGAAACTGATTGTCGGTGATCACGTGGTAGAACTGCGCGGTCGGCTGGGTATCCTGCCGCGTCCAGGTTTTGCCGCCGTTCACGGTGACGTTTGCGCCGCCGTCGTTGCCGTTAATCATGCGTTCCGGATTCTGCGGATCAATCCACAAACCGTGGTTATCTCCGTGGGGCGCGGGCACACCGGTAAACGTTCTCCCGCCGTCATTCGAGCGATAGAGACCAGTGTTCATCACGTACACGGTGTCTGGATTTTTCGGATCAGCGTTGACGTGCGTGTAGTACCACGCGCGCTGCCGGAAGCGCCGCTCCTCATTCATCCGCCGCCAGTTCGTGCCGCCGTCATCCGAGCGGTAGAGCCCGCCGTCTTCCGCCTCAATCAGCGCGTACACACGGTTCGCGTCTGCGCCGGAAATGGACACGCCGATGCGTCCCACCACGGCCTTGGGCAAGCCGTTGCCTTCGAGTTTTTTCCACGTCGCGCCGCCGTCGGCGGATTTGTAGAGCCCGCTGCCCGGCCCGCCGCTGGTCGCGCCCCACGGCGTGCGATTGGCCTCCCACATCGCTGCGAACAGAACGCTGGTATTCGTGGGCGCGAACGCGACGTCAATCGCGCCGGCCTTTTCGTTTACGTAGAGGACTTTCTCCCAAGTCTTTCCGCCGTCGAGCGTGCGGAAGACGCCGCGCTCTGTGTTCGTTCCGTATGCATGACCCAGCGCGGCCACAAATACGATGTCGGGATTGCGCGGGTGCACGATGATGCGCCCGATGTGCCGCGTGTCTTTCAGTCCGATGTTCGTCCATGTCGCGCCGGCGTCTGTGGATTTGTACACGCCATCGCCGTGCGAAATATTTCCGCGGATGCATGCTTCTCCGGAGCCCGCGTAAATAATGTTCGCGTCGCTCTCGGCCACGGCAATGCTGCCCATGGACGACACCGCCAGCTTGTCCGACACCGGCGTCCACGTGTTGCCCGCATCCGTCGTCTTCCAGATGCCGCCGCCCACGCCGCCGAAATAAAACACGTTGGGCTGGCTGGAGACGCCGGCCACGGCAATCACGCGCCCGCCGCGGAACGGCCCAATGGAGCGCCACTTCATGCCTTTCAATGCATCCGGGCTGACCTGCTGCGCAACTGCGCCTCCGGCCATCAGCAACAGTGTGACCACCGCTGCTGTCCACACGCGCTTCGTCTTCCGATTCATGGAATCCTCCGTTTAGTTCTGCGGCGCGTATCCTAACTTTTCTTTGTGGCTCTCTCAAAATCTTTTTCGCACAGCGCCGCCCCGCCCTCGTGCTGCTAAACTGTTTGGCCGTCTTGTAAGGGCGCTGCTCGATGCGCCCGACGTTGGAGTGCGGATCCCGAAGCTTCGGGATTGCTTCCGCCTTGCCTGCAATGGCTCAGAGCTTTTGCCAAGTCGCACTGCCTGTTCCGCTGCGCTCCGCGTTTACTTACGCGGTGCCCGCGGCGCTAGCCGACGCCATTGTCCCCGGCAGCCGCGTCGTTGTGCCATTCCGCAACCGCTCCATGGTCGGCGTTGTGCTCGAACTGACTGCCGAAAAGCCCGACGTAAAGCAAATTAAAGAAATCGTCGAAGTCCTCGACGCGCTGCCCGCGTTGCCGCCGCGACTCCTCGAACTCGGCCGCTGGCTGGCCTCCTACTACATCGCGCCCATCGGCGAAGTGTTTCGCGCCATGCTGCCGCCGTCCGTCGAAGTTCAGCCCGAACGCATCCTGACCATCACTGAAGCCGGCCGCAAAGCGATGCACGCGTTGGACGCGGCGCTCAATCGCTCGGAAACGGAAATCGCCGACCACGCGCTGCTGCAACTGCTGGAAGTCAGCGGCAAGCCGCTGCGCGAAATACAATTGCGGAAACTTCCCGGCGGGCCCGCGGCCGCGCAGCGCCTGTTGCGGCGCGGCTGCATCGAGGGCAGGGAAGTGGCGCGCCATCGCAAGACACGCACGCAAAAAATTGTCGCGTGGAATCCCGCTGCCACCGGCGAGCCTTCGAGCGCCGCGGAAAGAAAGCTCCGCGAAGTGCTTACCGCCGTGCGCGGACCGCTGCCGCTGGCGCTGCTGCTGGAGCAGACGGGCGTCTCGCGCTCCGTCGTCACGCGTCTGGAATCGCAAGGCAAGTTGAAATCCTGGGAAGAGCCGCTGGCAGCGGAAGAAAATATTTTTGAAGCCGATTTCGAGCCACCCGCCAACACGCTGAATCCCGATCAACAAAGCGCGCTGGATGAAATCGAAAAATGGCTGGCTGCCGGAGAATTTACTGTCGGCCTGCTCTATGGCGTCACGGGAAGCGGCAAGACGGAAGTTTACCTGCGCGCGGTCGCCGCCGCGATCGAACGTGGCCGCAGCGCGCTCGTGCTCGTCCCGGAAATCGCGTTGACACTGTGGATGGGCCGCCTGTGCCGCTCGATGTTCGGCGAAGGCGTCGCCGTGCTGCACAGCGCTCTGCAGGACGCCGAGCGCGCGCGGGAATGGTGGCGTGTGCGCCGCGGCGAAGCCCGCGTCGTTGTCGGCACGCGCTCGG
>DASYRO010000304.1:0-4541 GCA_036004385.1 Candidatus Acidiferrales bacterium | reverse complement strand
CGGGCGGATGTATTCCGGCACGAAGCCGGGAAAATCGTAGGCGTCCTTCACTCCGTTTTCGAAGGCGAACGTGCGGATGTTGTTGCCATAGTCGAACGTGACCGCGCCGAGCTTTCGCAACGCGAGCATGCCGCGGACGTGCGAGGCAATGGCGTCGAGCGAGCGCTTTTGATATTCGCCGGGATTCTTCGTACGCAGCTCGCGCGCTTCCTCGAGCGTCATGCCATTCGGGACGTAGCCGTTGAGCGGGTCGTGCGCGCTGGTTTGGTCGGTGAGCAAATCCGGCACCACGCCGCGCTGAGCCAGCGCCGGAATAATGTCCGCGCAATTTCCGACCAACCCCACGGAGGTTGCCTCGCGCTTGCGAACGGCATTTTTCAAAATGCGCAGCGCTTCATCGAGGTCGGTGACCATCGTGTCGCAGTAGCCCGTTTTCAGCCGGCGTTTGGTGCGCTCGGGATCCACTTCCACGCCCAGAAACGCGCCGCCGTTCATCGTGGCCGCAAGCGGCTGCGCGCCACCCATCCCGCCCATGCCGCCGCTGACGACGAGTTTTCCGGCGAGGCTCCCGCCAAAATGTTTGCGCGCTGCGGCGGCGAAAGTCTCGTACGTGCCCTGCAAAATTCCTTGCGTGCCGATGTAAATCCAGCTTCCGGCGGTCATCTGGCCGTACATCATCAGGCCCGCGCGCTCGAGCTCGCCGAATTTTTCCCAGTTGTTCCAGTGGCCGACGAGATTGGCGTTGGCGATGAGCACGCGCGGGGCGTGCTCGTGCGTGCGGAAAATTCCCACCGGTTTGCCGGACTGCACCAGCAGCGTTTCGTCATTGGCCAGTTCGCGCAACGCGCGCACGATGGCGTGGAAGCATTCCCAGTTGCGCGCCGCCTTGCCTGTGCCGCCGTAGACGATCAGTTCTTCGGGCTTCTCTGCGACGTCCGGGTCCACATTGTTCATCAGCATGCGCAGCGCGGCTTCCTGCTGCCAGCCTTTGCAGGAAATCTGCGTGCCGCGCGGCGCGCGCACCGGCTGATAGGTCACGCTGTTTTCCGTCGCCAGTTTGCTCATGGCCGTTCTCCCAGTGGCATCTTATCCCAGGCGCGAGGTTCTCGTGTAGAGCAACTGTCCAGCGATTATGCCAACGAGATCGGAGCGCGGTAACTAATCTGGAGATCCTTCGCTCCGCTCCCCTCGACACAGCTCGGGGCAAGCAGGATGACAAGCCAAAGCGTGTGCGATACATTCGCTCTGGAAGCCGATGGCCTATCCCACACTTTCACAAAGCCTGCTGGATGCGCTGGACCGCCAATCGCCCGAAAAGGGCGTCATGCTGCACAAGGTTGGCGAGCAATGGGAACCAATCTCCGCGCGGGAATTGCTGCGACGCATCGCCGCGCTCTCGCGTGCGCTCACCGAATTGGGCGTGAGGAGCGGCGACCGCGTGGGTCTCTTCTCCGCGAACCGGCCGGAATGGCACATCGCTGATTTCGCCATCCTGGGGCTTGGCGCCGTCAGCGTTCCCATCTATTTCAACGAATCGCCGGAGCGCATCACGTACATCTTGAACGATTGCGGCGCAAAGGTGGTGCTCGCGTTCGGGGCGCAGCAGGTGCGGCGGCTGCTCGGCTGCCGCGAGCGATTGGGCGCGGTCGAGTACATCATCGCCGGCGCAGCGCCGCCGGACATTGCAACGGACGTGCGGCAATACGAATCCATCATCGCGTCCTCCACGGATGCCGACGTGACTGAGTACCGCCGGCGCGCGGCGCTGGTGACCAGCGACACGCTCGCAACATTTATCTACACTTCCGGCACCACCGGCATTCCCAAGGGCGTAATGCTGACGCACAGCAACGTCGCGTCCAACACCGTTGATTCTTTCCAGGGTCTGAAGCTCGTGACGGGCGACGTAGGGCTTTCTTTTCTGCCGCTCGCGCACGTTTACGAACGCACTGTGGACTACGGTTATCTCTTCAACGGCATTCCCCTCGCCTACGTGGAAAAGATGGAAAACCTCGCCGCGGCGCTGCGCGAGGTGCGGCCGACCGTTGCTGCGGCCGTGCCGCGCGTGTTCGAGAAAATTCACGACAACATCCAGGCGCGGGAAAACACGCTCACCGGATGGCGGCGCGGAATTTACCGCTGGGCGGAAAACGTCGCGCAGCACAGCGTGCCGTGGCGCGCGTATGGAAAGCGCGTCTCTCCGCTGCTGAAATTCCAATGGCATCTTGCCAACCGGCTGGTCTATTCGAAGATCCGTGCGGGCATCGGCGGACGGATGCGCGCGTTTATTTCCGGAGCCGCGCCGCTTTCCCGGGAGCTTCTGGAATTTTTCTGGTCGGTGGATATCCGCGTGTACCAGGGCTACGGATTGACGGAAACGTCGCCGATTATTTCGTCGAGCAACCCGCAATCCTGCCGGATCGGTTCGGTGGGCCGGGCCATTCCCAATGTGGACGTGCGCATCGCTGAAGACGGTGAAATTCTGGTGCGCGGGCCATGCGTGATGCGCGGCTACTACAACAAGCCCGCAGACACTCGTGAAGTCCTCTCGCCCGACGGCTGGCTGCGCACCGGCGATATCGGCCACCTGGACGCGGACGGATTTCTGTACGTCACCGACCGCAAGAAAGATCTCATCAAGACTGCTGCGGGAAAATTCGTTGCGCCGCAGCCGATTGAAAATTGTCTAAAGCTGAGCCCGTACGTTTCCAGTGCCGTGGTTCTGGGCGACCGCCAGCGCTACATCATCGCGCTTATCGTGCCCAACTTCGAAGCGGTCAACGCGAAGGCCGGCGAGGCCGCGCTTACGTTTCGATCTCCGGCGGAAATCGCGGCGCATCCGTGGGTGCGCGAACTGATTCGTGGCGAAATCGACCGGCTCACGCCGCACCTCGCGCAGTACGAAACCATCAAGCGTTTCGCGTTGCTCAGCGAAGATTTTTCTTTCGAGAGCGGCAGCCTGACTTACTCCATGAAAGTGAAACGCCACGTTGTCGCTGAGCGCTACCGCGAACTGATCTCCCAACTCTACGCGGAGAAGGAAGAGCCGCATCCCGCCGGATGTGAAGCAAGCCAGTGAACGATGAATGGGAGCGTAGCGCGGGACGATTACTTCGCCGACTCCACCAGCCGCTCCGGCATGTCCGCCAGCACGTAGCCCATCACGGCCAGCATGGCCACGGCCTTGCGGAAATTTACCGGCTCGATTTTGTCCAGCGTATCGGCATTTGAATGATGCCAATCGAAGTAGTGTTCACCGATCGTGCGCTGCGCCAGGGCGGGCACGCCTTCGCGCGTCAGCGGGCCGATATCCGCGCCGCCGCCGCCGCGGATGATTTCGCCGGCTTCGATTCCGTCGAGCAGTTTTCCAATCTGCTGAAGTTTCTCAAGCGCTGCGACGTACCGCGGATCGTTGGAGGCGGAGTCCACGCCGGCCAGACTGAAGCCGAAGCCGACGGGCTTCTCCACTCCTCCGTCCATCTCAATCGCCGCGACGTGCTTGGAAATATCCGCGCCGACCGATTCGCGATACGCGTTTCCGCCGCGCAGGCCGTTTTCTTCGTTCGTCCATAGAATTACACGCAGCGTGCGGCGTGGCCGGAATCCGAGCTGCTTCAGAATGATCAGCGCCTGCCACGCAGCGATACAGCTTCCGCCGTCATCGTGCGCGCCCTGGCCGACGTCCCACGAATCGAAGTGCCCGCCCATCACCACGACTTCATCGGGTTTTTCGCTGCCGAGGATTTCCGCGATTACGTTGGCAGAGTCGGCGTCCGGCAACGTTTTTGCTTCCATGTATAGTTTCAAGCGGATTTCCTTGCTGGCGTCGGCCAGGCGATGCAGCCACGCGGCGTCTTCTGCGGTGATGGCCGCGGCGGGGACGGTGGCTTCGCCAGAACGCGTGTCCATCGCGCCGGTGTGCGGCGTGTACAGGCTGCGGCCGGTGACGGACCGCAGCAGCATTCCTACCGCGCCAAGCTTGGCGGCGCGCGCGGCGCCGGTGGAACGGTAGCGCACGGTCGGGCCGTAGCCGGTGTAGGGCACGTCGTACAGGACAATTTTTCCGGAGACTTTATCCGCGCCCAACGCGTCTAGCTCATCAAAGCTGGACACGACGACAACCGGCGCGGTGATTCCGTCCGGCGGCGTCCCGGTACTCCCACCCAGGCCAAGCATGGCCAGCGACTTTTCCACGGGCGCGACGACCGTGACCGACTCGCGCCCGCGCACCCAGTGCGGCACTTTTACGGCTTGCAGGCGCACATTGTCCAGATGGTCGGCTTTCATCGCGTCCGCGGCCCAGGCCACGGCGCGTACAAGCTGCGGCGAGCCGCTCAGGCGGTTGCCGATTTCCGTCGTCAGGTAGGTCAGCTTGGCCCACCCATCTTTGTCCACGAGCGCAGCGCCGATAATTTTCCCCGCAGCCTCGCGGTACTGCTCGGTCAAAGACGATTTCTGTTCTTGCGCGGATGCGCTGCCCGCCAGCGCGACAGTCATTACCAGCGCGGCAGGCCACCTCGGAAGATTCTTTTTGATTTGCA
>DASYRO010000303.1:0-5220 GCA_036004385.1 Candidatus Acidiferrales bacterium | reverse complement strand
AGGACGGCGTCATCACCGTCGAGGAATCCAAGACGATGGAGACGACGCTGGAGGTCGTGGAAGGCATGCAGTTCGACCGCGGCTACCTTTCGCCCTACTTCGTCACCGACCCGGAGCGCATGGAATGCGTGCTGGAAGACGTGCGCATCCTGATCCACGAAAAGAAAATCAGCTCGATGAAGGACCTGCTGCCGCTCTTGGAGCAAATCGCCAAGATGGGCAAGCCGCTGCAGATTATCGCGGAAGACGTCGAGGGCGAAGCGCTGGCGACGCTCGTCGTCAACAAGCTGCGCGGCACGCTGCAGTGCGCCGCGGTGAAGGCCCCGGGCTTCGGCGACCGCCGCAAGGCCATGCTGGAAGACATCGCCACGCTGACCGGCGGCAAAGCCGTCACCGAAGACCTCGGCATCAAGCTGGAGAACGTGAAGGTCGAGGACCTCGGCAAAGCCAAGAAAATCACCATTGACAAGGACAACACGACCATCGTGGAAGGCGCCGGCAAGGCCAGCGAGATCGAAGGCCGCGTGAAGCAGATCCGCACGCAGGTCGAGGAAACCACCTCGGACTACGACAAGGAAAAGCTGCAAGAGCGGCTGGCCAAGCTGGTCGGGGGCGTCGCCGTGATTAAGGTCGGCGCGGCCACCGAAACCGAGCTGAAGGAAAAGAAGGCTCGCGTGGAGGACGCCATGCACGCCACGCGCGCGGCGGTCGAGGAAGGCATCGTGCCCGGCGGCGGCGTCACACTGCTGCGGTGCATCGCGGCGCTGGACAAACTCAAGGTCGAAGGCGACGAGGGCATCGGCATAAACATCGTCAAGCGCGCGCTCGAAGAGCCCACCCGCCAGATCGCGCAAAACGCCGGCAGCGAAGGCGCCGTCATTGTCGGCCGCATCCGCGACTCGAAAGACGACAACTTCGGCTTCAACGCCGAGGACAACGAGTTCGGGGATATGGTCAAGATGGGCGTGATTGACCCGGCCAAAGTCACCCGGCTGGCGCTGCAGAACGCTGCGTCCATCGCCGGCCTGATGCTCACCACCGAAGCGCTGGTGGCGGAGATCAAGGAAGATGAAAAGAAGTCCGCTGCAATGCCCGGTGGTCATGGCGGCGGCATGGGCGGAATGTACTAAAAACAGGGGTCAGCGATCAGGGGTTAGGGAAACGCAAACCCCGAACCTGAATGACCGGCTCCACAAAGCGGGGCGCGAGGCAGAAATGCCGCGCGCCCCGTTTCCTTGGAAGAGACCAAATTCGAAAAGTGAAAAACGAAAACCGGGCATAGGGGCGGACCAACACGTCCGCCCGCACGAATCGACACATCGAATGCGCGGGTGGCCGCCGGTACAGGTGAGGCGCGTGCTTGCCTGGGCGACGACGGTCGGGTATAGTCACCTGCTCGCTAGCTTGCAGGCTTAGTTTCCTCCCAGGAGATTGAATTTATGCCGGGAATGTTGAGTCGCATCCTTCCGCGCGAAGAGACGTTTTTCAAGATGTTTGTCGAGCTGGCGGAAAACGTACACGCGGGCGCGAAGGCCATGGTCGAGCTGCTCGAAAACTTCAGCAACGTTCCCGTGCAGGTGGAAGTGATCAAGGGTCTGGAGCACAAGGGAGACAACATCACCCACGCGGTGATGAAGCGGCTGGACCAATCGTTCATCACGCCCTTCGATCGCGAAGACATCCACGAGCTGTGCAGCAAGATTGACGATGTGCTGGACCTGACCGACGCGGCCGCCAGCCGGCTGGTGACGTACCGCGTGGAAACCGTCCGCCACGGCGTGGTGGACCTGGCCAGGGTCTTGCAGCAAGCAACCGGCGAAGTGGTGGCGGCAGTCAAGGGCCTGGAAAAGCACGACCGCGTGCTGGACCATTGCATCGAAATCAACCGCCTGGAAAATGAAGGCGACCGCCTGAGCCGCGCGCTGATCGCGCAGCTTTTCGACGAGGAAAAAGACCCCGTGCAGATCATTAAGTGGAAAGAAATCATCGAAGTGCTGGAAACCGCGATCGATAATTGCGAAGACGTTGCCAACGTCATCGAGTCGGTAATTCTGAAAAGCGCCTGACTTGCCTCCTCCCATGAGCATGCGCCAACCGGCCTGCCGCCGCGCGTCGACAAAGCCCTGTTCCGCGGAGACACGGAATGGATAGCAGCACGCTGTTGTTCTTGATCATCGCGGTCACGCTGACGTTTGAATTTTCCAACGGCTGGCATGACGCCGCCAATTCCATTGCCACTATTGTTTCCACGCGTGTGCTGGCGCCGCTGACCGCGGTGGCCTGGGCGGCGTTCTGGAACTTTGTGGCTGCGTTCACATTCGGCACGGCCGTGGCCAAGACCATGGGCAAAGGCCTCGTGAACCTGGACCTTATCAACCAGCAGGTGATTCTAGCGGGCCTGCTAGGGGCTATCTTCTGGAATCTGATTACACTGCTTCTGGGGCTGCCCACCAGCTCTTCGCACGCGCTGATGGGCGGATACGGCGGCGCGGCCGTGGCCCGCGCGGGTTTTAGCGCCATCATCGTGGATGGCTGGACCAAGCCGGTGATTTTTATTTTCGTTGCGCCGTTCCTCGGCATGTTTGTGGCCATGCTGGTGACCGTGGCCACGAGCTGGCTGGTACGCAACCAGAATCCGAGCGGTGTGGATCGCTGGTTCCGGCGATTACAACTTCTCTCCGCCGCGGCGTACAGCTTCGGGCACGGCACGAACGACGCGCAAAAAGGAATGGGAATCATCACGGCGGCGCTGGTATCCAGCGGAGCGCTGGCGAAATACGATGTGCCCTTCTGGGTTATCATTGCATGTCACGCAGCCATCGCCGGCGGCACCATGGCCGGCGGATGGCGTATCATTAAGACCATGGGGCAGCGCATCACCAAGCTGAACCCCTTCGGCGGGTTTGCCGCGGAAACGGCGGCGGCCATCACGCTGTTCGGCACGGCGGAATTCGGCATCCCGGTGAGCACGACGCACACGATCAGCGGCGCGATTATCGGAGTCGGCGCGGCGCGGCGGCTGACCGCGGTGCGCTGGGGCGTGACGCGGCGAATCCTGGTAGCCTGGGTTCTCACGATTCCCGGAGCTGCCCTTTTCGGTGCCCTGCTCTACGGAACTTTGATGGGACTGGTGCCCTGAGAATATGGAGAGCGAACCAAACGCGTTTGCCACGGTGCAGGAAGCGCTCGCGGAAATCCGCGAGGGCCGCATGGTCGTCCTGGTGGACGACGCCGACCGCGAAAACGAAGGCGACTTGACGATGGCTGCCGAAAAGATCTCGCCGGACGCCATCAACTTCATGGCCAGGTTCGGGCGTGGGCTTATCTGCCTCGCCCTCACCGAAGAGCGCTGCGACGACCTGAGCCTGCCGATGATGTCGCCGCTGAACACCTCCAACTACGGCACGGCATTTTGCGAATCCATTGACGCACGGCGCGGCACGACCACGGGCATCAGCGCGTCAGACCGCGCCATCACCATCCTGGCGGCCATTGACGCCAACACGCGTCCGGGCGACCTGGCGCGGCCGGGTCATGTCTTCCCGCTGCGCGCGCGCAACGGCGGCGTGCTGGTGCGCGCGGGACAGACGGAAGCCTCCGTGGACCTGGCGCGCATCGCCGGCTTGCAGCCTGCCGGCGTCATCTGCGAAATCATGAACGACGACGGCACGATGGCGCGCACGCCGCAGCTCATCGAGTTCTGCCAGCAGCACGGCATGAAGCTGCTGACCATCGCCGACCTCATCCGCTACCGCATGCAGCACGAGCGCTACGTCAAGCGCCTGGCCGAATCGGATCTGGAGACGCGCTACGGAAGATTCCGCATGATTGTCTATTCGAGCGAAGTGGACAACGAAGTCCACGTGGCCTTGGTGCGCGGCGACCTCCGCGGTAGCGACGCGCCGCTGGTGCGCGTCCATTCGCATTGCCTCACCGGCGACGTCTTCGCCGCGGTGAGCTGCGATTGCCACGAACTGATCGAACAGTCGCTGAAAAAAATTGCCGCGGAAAACCGCGGCGTGTTCGTGTACCTGCACCACACCGGGCGGGGTTTCGGAATCGAAGTGCCGGTGGACGAGCCGGGCGCGCCGGCGCGCATTCGTTATCACGCGCGAGGTCAGCTCGACCGCGACATCGCCCGGCAGCGCATCGTCCAGCACGAAAGCGGCATCGGCGCGCAAATCCTGATTGACCTGGGACTGAAGTCGCTGCGCGTGCTCACCAACCATCCGAAAAAAGTCGTCGCCCTTGAAGGCTACGGCCTGAACATCGCCGACCAGGTGCCCATCCCGCTCACCGATTTCAAAAAGACACACCAGACGCTGTGAACGCCAAGCGCATACTGTTTGACTTGCTGTGGCTCGCCGGCGGCGGCGTGTTCGCGTGGTTTTTCCCGCGCACCGCGCTGGTGATCGTCGCACTCTCCGCCGTGGTCACGCTCGCCTTGCGTTTGGTCGAACGCCGCTGGACCTAAGAAGGCAGGGGCGCCGCTTGCTGCGCCCTATGAGCCTGGAGTTGGCCTGTTCACGGTAATGTACGGACGAATCTTTGCGAGACGCTTTTTGGTGAAGCCGGGCACGGCAAGCAGGTCTTCGACGCGGCGAAATGGCCCGCTCTTTTCGCGGAAGCGCACGATGGCTTTCGCGGCGACCTCACCGACGGTGGGCAAGGCTTTGAGTTGTTCGACTGTAGCGGTGTTCAGGTCGAGAGGCTTATCGGGCAGCGGCGGTTTTTTCGATTGCGCAAGTGCAAACGACGCCGCAGCCAGGATTACAGCCAGACTCAGCAGGGTTCGCGTGCGGAAGAAATTCAAATGCAGATCCCTCGTCCCGAGCCCTCGGGACTCGGGATGACAACAGGTATTCAGTGATTGAGTGAATGGCGATTGCGTGATTTCGGAACGCCATAATATTTACATTCGCGGATCCTCAATCACCAATCACTCAATCACCAATTCTAATTTCGCGCTCGCGAACCCTACGACAACGGCTTCCCATGCGCGTCGCTGACTTCCAGTGGACCAAACAGCGCCGCCTGCTCTTCGACCTGCGCGCGGTCGCCGACGACGACAATCTGCGCGTTCGCCGAATCGAAGTGTCGCCGCGCTGCGGCCATCACTTCAGCGCTGCTGAGCGCGTGCACTTTGTCGCGATAGGTTTCCAGATAATCCTCGGGCAAATTGTTCAGGTAGACCGTGGCGAGCTGTCCGGCGAGGCCATC
>DASYRO010000302.1:0-6044 GCA_036004385.1 Candidatus Acidiferrales bacterium | reverse complement strand
GCGAAGCGCAGGAACTGCGCAGTCGCTACGGGCAAACGTACGAGGATTACGCCGCACGCGTGCCGCTCTTTTTCCCGAAGTTGAGCAACGGCGGCGCGACGGCCGAAAAGTTTTCCTGGCAACAATACAAAGCGAATCGCGAATATCAGGCCGCGCTCGGCGTGCTGGCGGGAATCGCGGCGCTGGTTGTGATGATGTGGATGAAAAGCCGCTGACTTACTGAATGCGGTAGATCTCGCGCAAGAGCCGGTTGAACTTTGGCGCGTAGATCAAATCGTACGTCGCGCCCTTGTCGGGAAAAAGTTGCAACGCCACGCGGCGAGTAGCCGCAGCCAATTCCATGGCTTCGTGGTAGGGGAGCTGGCCCTGGCTGATGATGTCGAGCGCCATGTGCACGACGATGCGCAACCGGCGGGTTCGTCTGCTTTCTTCGTCTATTTCGGCCTGCGTCGGTTCGTGCTGCGCTTCGGGTTCCATTGCGGGGACCTGCCAACTAGTATAAAGTGACGTAACCGGCCCAACAAGAGAACAAGCCAATGAGCGAGCAACGCGTGGTTGTCGTGCATCAGGCGGGCTCCGCGACGGAGGCCGTCGTGGTCCGCGGGCTGCTCGAAAGCGCGGGCATCGCGTCGCCCGGCCCGACCAGTACCGACCCTCTCCCCATGCGCCAGCCACCGGAAGGATTCCGCGATACGGATATCGTTGTGCTCGAATCGCAAGCGGATGAGGCTCGGCGCGTGATTGCCGATTACGTTGCCAGTGGTGAATCCATCGAGATTGAAGAAAACGAGTCCTCGGAGCCCGAAGATACTTCCAAAGGTTGACCCACCCTGTCAGTGATTTCCCGCCGAGACAAACGAGCTCATGCGGATGGAATTTCCATCGCAGACGAATGTGACCGTGCCGTCCTGATCCGTGCGCAGCGCGCGCACCCCCGCGGCGCTCAGGCGCTGGAGCGTCTCGCGGTGCGGATGGCCGAAGGAGTTCGTTTCGCCGACGGAGATAATCGCGTAATGCGGCTGCACGGCGCGAAGCAGCACTTCGGTGGCCGAGGTGCGGCTTCCGTGGTGCGGCACCTTGAGCACGTCTGCGGCGAGCGGGTCAGCGCGCCGGACGAGGTCGGCTTCAATCGGCTTCTCGATATCACCCGGAAGAAGGAACGACCGACTGCCGTGCGCCAGCCACAGCACAAGAGAATCGTTGTTGGACGCCTGGCCAGCCGGTGTATGGTCCTCGGGCCAGACCACCAGGCCGGTCACCCCCGCCCACGAAAAATTGTCACCGCGCGTGTGATCCACGATACGCACACCGCGGGCTCGCGCGCGGGCCATCAAATCGCGGAAGGGAGCCGTGTCCACCATGCGTCCAATCCACAATTCCTGCACGCGAAAGTTGTCCAGCACGGCGTTGAGTCCGTCGAGATGATCTGTGTGCGCATGGGAAAGCGCGACAGCGTCCAGACGGCGAATCCCGCGCTGCCACAAGTAAGGCGAGACCACGTTTTCCCCGATGTCCAGGCCCGTACGCATGCCGCCGAGGCGGTTTGCGCCGTAAGTGCCGCCGCCATCAATCAGCAGAGTGCGTCCGTCGGGAAACGCCACAAGGATGGAATCGCCCTGCCCGACGTCTAGAACGGAAACTTCCAGCGCCCCCGCCGTGAGCTGCGGCGCAAAGGGAAACGTCGCGCTCACCACAATGAGAGCTGCCAACGGAAGCGACATCACCAGCGCCCAGCGCGGGCGTCGTGACGCGGCAGCGATGGCCGCCAGCGCCAGGCAGAGGTAAAAGGTCTCCAGTACCCAGGCTGGCGGTCCGGGTATTCGATACGCCGTCCGCGGCCACGCACCCATGTTCTGCACCACGATGAGCAGCGCTTGCACGAGCCATCCCGTCACGTGGGCCGCGGCCTGCGCCAGTCCGTGCCACAGCGCGTCCATTCCCAGCGTGATAAATCCAATGGGCACGATGAGCGCGGAAAGCACCGCCGCGGGAGCGTTCGCGAATGGCCCAACCAAACTGACGCGATGAAAGAACTGCGCCATCAGCGGCAGAAGCCCTAACTGCACACAAAGGGAGATCAGGAAGATTTCCCAGAGACGAAACGCCGTCACAAATGGCCATGAGACGAGCGACGGGCTCCGTGGTGCCAGTCGCGCCGGCAAGCGCGGCGCGAGCCAGTCTGCGGCGCTGCGCAAGTCGAGACGGAACTGCGTTGCGCGAGGAGAATGCCCGGCATCGCGCGTGATGTCGCCAAGATGTTGCAGCGCGCGGCGGAATGGCGCGCTGCTGGCGTCCACCAGCGGCAAAGCCAGGCCGCCGATTACCGCCGCGGCAAGGAAGGAGAGCTGGAAACTCGCGTCGCTCAACGAGGATGGCCGGTTCAGCAGAACGAGCAGCGCCGCTACCGCCACCGTGTTCAGGATGGCCACGCGGCGAAACACCAACCTCGCGACCAGTACGACGACAGCCATCAGCGCCGCGCGTTCGATGGGTGGGCGATCCTCCACGACCGCGACAAAAAATCCCAGGGCCAGAAAAATTGCCACCACCGTGAACAGCAGCGGCAATCGTAGCCTCCGCGCCACCCACCAGATAAACGCCGCCAGCGCCGCGACGTGCAGTCCGGACACCACCAGCACGTGGTACACCGATGTTTTCTGGAAGGACAGCGAAACGTCGCGGTCGAGGAAATTGTAATCGCCGAGCAGCATGGCTCGCAGCACCGCTGCCTGATCCGGCGCGCCGCGGAACAATTCATCGAGTCGCGCGAGCAAGTTGCCGCGTACTCGCGCGAATCGGTGAGTGAGAGCAGGGCGCGTGTCGCCCAGCTTCGTAAAAAGCTCCAGCGAGCGAAGAGACCCAGTGAGATGAATGCCCTGGCGGGCAAGCTGGCCGCGGCTGTCAAACGCTCCTGGCGTGAGAAAGTTGCGCGGCACGCGCGCGCGAACCAGCGCTTCCACGCGATCGCCCGCGCGGAACGCCGGCATGCGCGCATCTTCGCCTTCGCGACGGAAGTAACTCAGGCGCATCCCGCCGGAAATTCTTGCCGTTCTTCCGGCGGCTTCGACTTCATCCAGTTCGATTTCGCTGCGGAATCCCCACGGCAGCACAACGGGATCGCTGCGCAGTCGTCCTCGCCAGCGCAGCGCTTCAGAAATATCCAGCCGGCTTTCGGCGACCAGCCGCGCAATCTGGTTCGCGGGAATCGCCGCGCGCTCGAGCCTGGCGGCGAGCGCTCCCAATGCGCTCCATCCGGCAAGGGCGAGAATCCATGCGGCGAGGAGCCAGTTGCGCCGTGTGCATGCGAAACCCGCCAAGACCGCGCTGAGCGCAGCGGCGATCCACACCGCCGGATTCACTGGGCTCGCCAGACCGAGCAGAATCCCGGCGGCGAACGCGGCCGTCAGCCAGAGTGCAGGAAATCGCATGAAGTTATGGCGCAACCATTCCTGGTTGCGCAGTCTCAGTGCGCGGGCAAGAGTGCCTGCGCTACCAAATCTTTCCTCGACGCTGTAGGCACGAGTTTCACGAGCGTCTCGATGTGAAACGTCTGTGGAAACATATCAAAAAGGTGGATTTCTTCAATGTGAAATCCGCCGGCGAGAAAACCCTGCAAGTCGCGAGCCAGCGTGGCGGGGTCACAGGAGACGTAGCGAACTCGCGGCGGAGCCAGCGCGACGATGCACTGCACGGCCTCCGCCGGAACTCCAGCCCGCGGAGGATCGAGCACGACGAAGTCGGGCGTTTCTTGCCAGTCATGCAGCAGTTTTTCAATGGGAGCATTCGCCGTCTGCGCAGAAACGCCCGCGGCGGCAATGTTGGCGTCGAGGTCTCGCGCGGCCGCGGCGTTCGATTCCACCGCAACCACGCGTTCGAAGTGTCGCGCCAGTGGAATTGTGAACAAGCCCACGCCGGCAAACAGATCCAGCGCCAACTTGCCTTGCGCGTCTGCCACGACGCAATGCACGAAGTCGTCGAGCAGAAACCGGTTGCTCTGAAAAAAAGAAAGATGCCCGACACGATAGGTTGTATCCCCAACGCGGTAATTCAGGTGGCCGGGGCCGAAGAGCTCGAACCGCTCGCGCGACATGTCGTTGAGCAGAATCGTTTCGGCGCCGGGAACTTCTTCCCGTAGCTGCGCAGCGAGTGCCGCAGGTGAGTTGGAAAATGACTCCAGCGCCACATTGAGCATTACTTTGTCGTCTGCGGCATCAATAAAGGCTTCCACTTCGCGCAGCGTTGCGGGCAACGCGTTTTTGGCCAGAAGAGCGCGCAGGCTGGAAAGCACCGCTTCGAGGCGCGGCGAAAGTATGGGGCACTGCTCGACGGGGCACAGCGCGGTGGACGCCGATTGAAAATATCCGATCGCTGGCTGGGCGCCGATCGCGCGGATTTTCCACTGCGCGCGGTTGCGATAGCCGTACGGCGGGGACGGATGCGCGTGAATCGGTCCTTCCCAAGCCAGGCGGCCGAGGCGCGAAAGCGTCTCGCGCAGGATGGCGGACTTGTAAGTAAGCTGCGCGTCGTAGGGAATGTGTTGGTAGTGGCAACCGCCGCAGGTCATGAAATGCGGGCACGGCGCGGTTGCTCGCTGGGACGAGGGCGTCACCATCTGCTGCACGCGGCCGCGCACAAATTTCTTCTTGCGCTCAATTTCGCGCACCCGCACCACTTCTTCCGGCAGCACGTAGGGAACGAAGACGGTGCTCCCGTCGTGATGGGCGAGTCCTTCTCCGCCGTAAATTAATTTTTCAATTTTGACTTCCATCAGCACTCGACGCGCCTTCTCAACGATCCGCATGAAGAACGCAGCTTAGGGGCGCTGCTCGCTGCGCCCCATGCGCGACATTTTGGAAACTCATTGGCTGCAGCGACGCTACGTCAAATAGAACAAGCTCAATCGCGGCACATCATACGTTTCGAACAGGCGCTTCTGGACGTACTGCCGCTCGAGTTGACGCAATTGTTCGGCGGTCATCTTGCGGCGATAGGGCGCCAGCGCGCGGTCCATTTCGCGGCGGATGTCCAGCATCACGGTCTCATTCGCGTTGGTGGTGAGCGCCGCCGCCAGCTTTTCTTCCAGCACCGTCAGTCTTCGCTCCAAATCTTCCAGGTCCATGCGTCCGGGTGCGTCGGCCAGCGGCAGGAGTTCCTGCAAATGCGAGGCCGCCTCGTGTAGACGCGCCACGAGGTCGGCGGAAACGCCTGCGGATTTTTCAGCGGCCTTCAACAATCGCTCGTGATTCCGCGTGATGTATGCGCGTATTTCATCGCGCGTAAAGGTTTCCGGCGCGGTCGGTGTGGCACCGTCGTCGGGACCCTTTCCCGCGGCGGTTTCCTTGGCTTCGACAGCCGCTTCGAGCACAGCATCCACGCAGTACGCAAGACTTTTCATGCTGCGACCGGCGGCGCCGCGCTTCGAACGCTGATAGCTTTCGAACGCGCGGTCAATGCCCTTGAGCACCGCTTCCAGCGGCACGCCGGCCTTCTGCCAGGTCTCGACAATCGCCCAGTCGAGCGGCGAAACCAGCAGATGCGCGCCGCGTTTTTTCCAGAAATATTCTTCAATTTCCGTGAAGTAATTGAAGTAATTGAATTCGCCGGGCATCGCGCAATGTTGGCCGCCAACCGCGCAGCGCCCACATTGTAACACCTGCCGCGGAGCTGACTGCTTCGCGCGGCTTGCGAAGTTTTCTGGAAAACTTTATGGTTACTTTCTATGCCTAACTACGCCGCAGCCATTCGCCATTTGAAGAAACAGGATCCCGTCCTGAGGTCGGTCATCGAGCGCGTCGGCGCGTGCGGACTGCACCTCGAAAGTGAGAGCGACCAGTTTGGCGCGCTAGTGGACGCCATCATCTATCAGCAACTCGCCTACAAGGCCGCGCAGACCATTTCTCGCTGCTTCCGGCAGATTTACTCTCGTGATGGAAATGAGGCCGGCAAGTTGCCTTCGCCTGAGGAACTGCGCCGCACTCCCATTCGGAAATTGCGCGCCGCGGGGCTTTCGCGCCAGAAGATCGGCTACTTGCGCGACCTCGCGC
>DASYRO010000301.1:0-4952 GCA_036004385.1 Candidatus Acidiferrales bacterium | reverse complement strand
CGGATGACGTGATAGCGCACGCCGGGCAAATCCTTCACGCGGCCGCCGCGCACGAGCACGATGGAGTGCTCCTGCAAATTGTGCCCGACGCCGGGAATGTAAGTGGTCACTTCAATGCTGTTGGTCAGGCGGGCGCGAGCGACTTTGCGCAACGCCGAGTTGGGTTTCTTCGGCGTTTGCGTGTACACGCGAATGCACACGCCGCGCTTTTCCGGACAGCCCTGCAGCGCGGGCGACTTCGTTTTGGCGCTCACCTGTTCCCGGCCGTAGCGAACCAGTTGTGAAAACGTTGGCACGGTTCTCCCTCGAATCGAGCAAAATCGCTGGGCTGTGCGAACACCCACGCGGACTCATGTTGTCGGATCCGACCGACAAGAAAGGTCAGTTGCAACCAGTACCGTTAAGAGACTCCGCACCCGTGCGTATTCGGCTGGCGAACAACACTGGGCAGAACGGAGAGGCTTACTCGGCTTTGCGGGGCTGGCGCCCCATTCCGGCCGCTCTCCTCACTTCATTCCATCGATCTTGTTCTGAAGGAGGAGCCCTACCCTTTCCACGACACCCACCGGGGCCGACAACTCCCCGGCAAAGCCGTAAGTATAAGGAAATCAGGCTATCCTGTCAAACAGAAAATCGGCGATTCCAGGGCTTGGCAGTGGAAAACTATTCGCCCGGCATTCGCCTTAGGCCGAGAGCCGAGGCCCAAACGCTCATTCAGTCGCTTACCACTGTATGTAATTGCCCGCCAAATAGTTAGCCATTTGCACTAATACCGCAACTGGAATACACTGCCGCGGATATCGAGAGGTGAGGGAAATCATGTTGCGGCGTTGTTGGGCCAATGCGTTGCTTGGGCTGGTGCTTATTCCGGGATTGCTCTCCGCGCAAAACGCCGTGCCAAATCAGAAGAAGGCGCTTTCGCCGGCTCCGGCAAAGGCGGAAGAAAAGAAACCCGCGGATTATTCGCAGGAAGCTTTCCTCTTTCAGCAGTGGCACACGAGTGTGCGCTTCGAGGCAGATGGCACCTCCCGGCTGGAATCGTTCGCCGTCGTGAAAGTGCAGAGTGACGCGGGCGTGCAGCAACTCGGCGAGCAGAACATCGGTTACAACTCCGCGAACCAGAAAGTGCAGATTGAATATATCCGCGTGCGCAAGCCGGACGGCAGCGTAGTGCCCACCGGCGCCGATGCCGTACAGGACATGAATACCTCCCTCGCCCAGGAAGCGCCGGTCTACACGGACTACCGTGTGAAACACGTCAGCGTCCCCGGACTGCGCCCCGGTGACACGCTGGAATACAAGGTGCTCACGCTGACGGAAACGCCGCTGGCGCCCGGGCAGTTCTGGTTCGACTACGAGTTCGAAAAGAACGCCATCGTGCTCGATGAGCGTCTGGAAATTGACGTTCCCAAGTCGCGCGCCATTCACCTTAAGACGCGCGCGGGCGCCGAGCCCGCAGTCACCGAACAAGGCGACCGCAAAATCTATTCGTGGACGAGTAAGAACCTGGAACGCCCGCCGGAGGAAGAAGAAAACAAAAAACCCTCGGAAGAACCGAAAGCGCCGGCGGTGCAATTGACGACGTTTGCAAGCTGGAAGGAAGTCGGGGACTGGTACGCGTCTCTGGAAAAAGGCCGCACCGCGCCGACCGAAGAAATCCGCGCGAAGGCGGCCAAGCTGATCGAAGGCCGCGCGACACAGCTCGAAAAAATCGAAGCGCTGTATGACTACGTGGCGAAGAATTTCCGTTACGTGAGTCTCTCTTTTGGCGTCGGCCGCTATCAGCCGCACCCCGCCGGTGAAGTCCTCGGCAACCAGTACGGCGATTGCAAGGACAAACACACGCTGCTGGCTTCCCTGCTGGAAGCCGCGGGCATGCGCGGCGAGGCGGTGCTCATCGCGTCGCAGAGAAAAATCGACGAAGATGTGCCCTCGCCCGCGCAGTTCGACCACGTCATCACCGTGGCCAAACTGAGCCCGGTCGGCGATCAAAGCTCCGCCACGAAAGAGCCCTCCGCGGTGTGGATGGACTCCACGACGGAGGTCGCGCCGTTCCGTCTGCTTTCCGCCAACCTGCGCGGGAAAAAAGCGCTGCTGATTTCGCGGGACGCGCCGCCCGCTCTCTCGGAAGCGCCGCTGGATCCTCCGTTTCCGTCCACGCAGCTCGTGGAGATTGAAGGCAAGCTGAGCGAGCTGGGCAAACTGACCGCGCGCGTCAAATTCACGCTGCGCGGAGACACCGAACTCGCGCTGCGCACCGCGTTTCGCCGCACGCCGCAAAATCAGTGGAAACAAATTGCGCAGTGGTCGGCTATCAGCGACGGCTTCCGCGCCGAAGTGACCGACGTCAAAGTGAGCGACCCCTCGGCCACGCGCGAGCCGTTCCAATTCGAATACACGCTGGCGCAGCCGGGATTCCTGGACTGGTCAAACAAAAAATCCCAGATGAACCTGCCGATGCCTTCGCTGGGGCTGCCCAACGCGCTGGACGAAAAAGCAAGCGCGGAAAAAATCGAACTGGGCACGCCGCTGGATACCGTAACCCGGCTCACGTTGGAATTACCGGCCAGCTTCACCGCGCGCGCGCCCGTGACAGTGGGGGTGACGCGGGATTACGCGGAATACCGGGCCACATACAAGATGGAGCAGAACATTTTGCGCGCGGAACGGACCATCAAATTCAAGCTGCGCGAGCTCCCCGCCGCGCGCAACAGCGACTATCGCGCCTTCGTGCGTGCCGTGCGCAATGACGAGGCCCAGGACCTCTGGGTCGAAAGCCGGTCCGTGCCCGGCGCGCCGGCCATCCCGGAAAACGCCAAAGCGGCGGAACTCTACGAGGCGGGTGTCGCGGCTCTGAACAACAGGAATAATGAAGTGGCTATCGACCTTCTCAAGCGCGTGACCGAGCTCGAACCCAAGCACAAATTCGCATGGAACAACCTGGGGCGCGCCTATCTGGGGATGCAGCAATTCGCCAAAGCCGAACAAGCCTTCCGCGATCAGATTAACGTGAATCCGTACGATGAATACGCCTACAACAACCTCGGACTCACGTACTGGCAGGAAAACCGGAAGGATGAAGCTGCGACCGCGTTTCAGAAGCAGATCGAGCTGGTGCCGCTGGATAAGACGGCGCACACCTACCTGGGAACCCTTCTCCGCGAACAAAAAAAATACGCGGAGGCAGTTGCCGAACTGGAAACGGCTGCGACACTGACGCCGAACAACGCCATGATTTACGTCAACCTCGGGCAGTGCCACCTGAACCTCGGCCAGTCGGAAAAGGCGATGGAGGCATTTGACAAGAGCGTGGAGATTGCTCCCGCGCCGCCGGTGTGGAACAACGTAGCCTACGAACTCTCGCTGCACAAAGTGCACCTGGACCGCGCGCAACAGTACGCGGAGTCCGCGGTCGCAGCCACCGCGGCGTACCTGCGCAACGTTCAGCTCGACCGCGTCTCACCGGGCGACCTCGCGCAAGTCAGCTCCCTGGCGAACTACTGGGATACTTTGGGCTGGGTGCACTTCCAGAAGGGTGAGATCGAGAAGGCGGAAAAATTTGTCCGCGCGGCGTGGCTGCTCGGACAGCACGGCGAAGTCGGCGACCACCTCGGACAAATTTACGAAAAGCAGGGGCGCAAGGACGAGGCCATCAAGTCCTATGCACAGGCACTGGCGGCCACGCGGCCCGTACCGGAAACGAAGGCGCACCTCACATCGCTCATCGGCAGCCAGGACAAGCAAGTTCTTGATCTCCAGTCAAAAGCCGCAGAAGAACTCTCCACGATGCGCAGGGTGCAGCTTGGAAAGCTCCTGAAAGAAAAAGCCGAGGCCGATTTCTTTCTCGTCTTCGGTCCTTCTTCGGGATCCGGTCCGGAGGAAGTGAGATTTATTCGCGGAAGCGAAAAACTTCGGCCGCTCGCCGAGTCGCTCCGCAACACGAAGTTTTCAGCGCTGTTCCCTGACGACACGCCGACGCGCATTGTCCGCCGCGGCACATTGACGTGCATCCCCGAAGGCAGCTGTATTTTCGTGCTTCTGCTGCCGGAGAACGTCGCCAGCATCCAGTGACGCGAGCGGCGCGACACCGCGCGAACTAACACCTTTACCTAAAAAATAAACCCGGGGCAGGAAGGGGTGTGCCCCGGGCGACGATTGCGGAAAGCCGCGCGTTTTACTTTTTGTCCGGATCTCCGGCAGAGCGGCGAATCCGGTAGCGCACCAGCGTGGCGATGCCGACCAGACCGGTGCCGAACAGCGCCAGCGTGGCCGGCTCCGGCGCCGGAAGAATCGGCCCGGCTGTGAAGAATTGTTGGGATGCCCCGGTGTGATTGGCGGCCAGAGTGGTGGTCAGTTGATTGCTCAGGTTGTTCGTCGCCGTAAGGTTGGCTTGAGTCGCGCTCGCCGATAGGGTGACTGGGTCGGCCTGCACGGCGGGGGCAAGCAAAAGGAGGCATAGCAACAACCAAGCTTTGCGGAGTGTCATGAGATCCTCGTTGGTCTCTCGGAATCGAGCCTGACTGCACCTCCCCTTATAGAAGCACCTTCGTGCCGCGGAAATGGAACAGGGGTACTTGGCGGCTACACGTCCGGCTCTAGTACCTTTGGTTCATCAGAGACGAACTTAAGTGGCTTATTTTGTGGAGATTAGGTGATTCGCGATTCGTGATTGAGTGATTGAACGGCCGCGAAAGAGAAAAATGGAGCCAGAATCTCCGCCCGTATTAAACAGAGAGAATTTCTTTTTCTTTGGCAGCGGAGAGGTCTTCGAGCTTCTTGATTTCGCTGTGGGTGACCTTTTCCAGCTCGTCGAGGCAGCGTTTCTTTTCGTCTTCGCTGATTTTCTTTTCCTTCTCGAGCCGCTCGACGGCTTCCTTGATGTCCCGGCGGATATTGCGCACGGCGGTGCGGTGGTTTTCCAGAACTTTATGCAGGTGCTTGACGAGTTCCTT
>DASYRO010000300.1:0-3744 GCA_036004385.1 Candidatus Acidiferrales bacterium | reverse complement strand
CCGAGCAGGGCATGCAACTTTTCGCCGATCCAAGAAATGCGACAGAATTACAAGAATTGGCGGGCAGCGATCGGTCGTTGGCAGGCTATCTACGCGCGCATTTTTCGCGGCTGCAGCCGGGCGACTACTTCGCCTTGCTGGCATACGTCGAACGGAATGCCGCGCACGAAAAAAGATTGCAGCAGATACGCCACGCCGTTCGCGACGCGCGCCGCGTGGCCACGTGTCTCGGCTTCGGCCCGCGCTTTTTGCACTCCACCGGCCAGGCATACAAAGGCGGCCCGAACACCGGCGTCTTTTTGCAGATTACGTGCGATGACGCGCAGGACTTGCCCGTGCCCGGCGCGAGATACACCTTCGGCGTGGTGAAGGCGTCCCAGGCCCGCGGGGACTTTGAGGTGCTCGCCGAGCGCAAGCGACGCGCGTTGCGCGTGCACCTCGGGCCGGAAGTGACTCTGGGCCTGGAAGATCTGTTGTCCATCGTGCGCCGCGCGTTATCCTGATTTTCTCTGTGTTCTCCGTGACTCCGAGTTCTCTGTGTTAAGGTTTTTGCGGGCGAAGCAGGAGCGGACATTTCTTCCATGATTCTTGCCGGCGATATCGGCGGCACCAATACACGTCTGGCTGTGTTCCGGCGCAAAGAAGCCGCGGCGCTGCGCGCGGATACAAGTCCCTTCGCCGAGGAAAAGTATTCCAGCCGGAAATTTCCAAGTTTGCGAGAGATCGTACGGGCGTTCGTTGCGAAGGCCGGCGGCAAAATCGGGCGGGCGTGTTTTGGCGTGGCGGGGCCGGTCCGCGACCGCCGTTGCGTGGCCACCAACCTGCCGTGGGTGGTCGAAGCGGACCCGCTAGCAGACGAGCTGCGGCTGCCCCACGAGCGAGTCCTGCTAATCAACGACCTCGAAGCCAACGCCTACGGCATCCCGGCGCTAGAAACGCGCGACGTGGAGACGCTCCGCGAAGGCCCCGCCGGGGCGCGGGGCAACGCCGCGCTGATTTCCGCGGGCACTGGTCTCGGCGAAGCTGGGCTTTTCTGGGACGGCCGCGCGCATTTCCCGTTCGCGAGCGAAGGAGGGCACACGACGTTTGCCGCGACGTCGCCCCTGCATCTCGAATTGCACCAATGGCTGCTCAAAAAACATGAGCACGTGAGCTGGGAGCGCGTGGTATCCGGCCCGGGCCTCATCAGCCTGTATGAGTTTCTGCGCGAGACCGGCCGCGGCGAAGAACCCGCGTGGCTCGCGGAGGAAATGCGGCAGGGCGATCCGGCGCCGGTGATCTCGCGCAACGCCCTGGCCGGGAAATCCGCGCTGTGCGAAAAAGCGCTCGACCTGTTTGTCGAGCTCTACGGCGCGGAGGCCGGCAACGCCGCGCTGAAATTTATGGCCACGGGCGGCGTGTATATCGGCGGCGGCATCGCTCCGCGAATTCTTCCCAGTCTGCGTGGGCCGGCGTTCCGCGAAGCCTTTCTGGCTAAGGGGCGCATGCGCCCGCTCTTGGAATCCATGCCACTGCGGATTATTCTGAATGAGCGCGCCGCGCTGCTTGGCGCCGCCCGCCGCGCCATGATGAAGTGACGTCGCGGCCGGAAAAAGTGAATGCAGACCGATGGAAGCTCTCGCTCCTGAAATTCGCATTGTGAAAGATCCGGAAGAACTCACCCGCGCCGCGGCCGGCGAAATGGTGCGTTGCGCCAAGGAATCGGTCGCGCGCCAGGGGCGTTTTACGGTGGCGCTGGCGGGGGGCAACACGCCGCTCGGGCTCTACGAGATGCTGGCCACGCAGCCAACGTTCCGCACGCTGCTGCCGTGGGGCAAGAGCCATTTCTTCTGGGGCGACGAGCGGCACGTGCCACTGGACCACGCCGAGAGTCATTTTCGCAAGGCGCAAACGGCGATGTTTTCGCGCGTGAGCGTTCCGCCGGAAAACATTCACCGCATCCCCGCGGAAAATCCCGAAGCCGCGGCAGCCGCGGCCGAGTATGAAAACGTGCTGCGCCAATTCTTCGCGCTGAAGCCGGAAAAATTTCCGCGATTCGACCTGACGATTCTGGGCATGGGGCCGGACGGGCACATCGCAGCGCTGTTTCCCCGCTCGGACGCGCTGACCATCCGCGACCGCTTTGCCGTGGCCACGCATTACGACAAGCTGGGCACGGACTGGATTACGCTGACGCTTCCGGTCCTGAACAACGCCGCGACGGTGATGTTTCTGGCCAGCGGAAAAGAGAAGGCGGAGATTTTGCGCGAGGTCCTGCGCCGCGTGGAGCGCCCGCCGAAAAATGTGGAACGAATTCCCGCGGAACTGGTGCGCCCCGTGAACGGCCGATTATTGTGGATTGTGGACCAGGAAGCGGCGGGGTTGCTGCCGAATCGGTGATTATTTCAAACGCTTGCGCCAATAGCGCGCCAGGCCCATCCAGCACAGATCGAGCCCGGCGCCTTTGACGTACTGCGCGGATTCCGACCCCGAAAATTTTTTTTGCAAATTGGCCTCCACTGCCGCAGCAAAAGCATTGGCTCGCGCCGTGTCGTCCGCGTGATTCTGGAGCGAGACGCACACCATTTCCGCCCACTGCGCCAGCCGCTCCCGCAACTGGGCGATGTGTTCGGCGACAGGTTCGGCGACTCCGAAATGAGTAAGGAAGAGGCGTTCCGGCTTGCGCGCGAGAATCAGGTCCAGGCTCTTTTCCCAAAGTTCGAGATCAACATCCGGCGGGGGAGTGGGCGGCACGATGTACGGACGGTTCAGGATGCGGATGCCGGCGGTATCGCCGATAAAGGCCAGACCGGTGGAAGCGTCGAAGTAGCTCACGTGATGCGACGCATGCCCCGGCGTGTATTCCACCTCCAGCGTGCGGCCGCCCGCGTGGATTCGTTCGCCGCCCTTCAACACGTGCAAGTTTTGCGACGGCACCGCGCGGAACTCGCCCCACAGGCGCTCCATTTCTCCGCCGTACAGGCGCTGCGCGCTGGCCAGCAGGCGGTCCGGCTGGGCCATATGCGGCGCGCCAACTTGGTGCACAAAAACACGCAGGCGTGGATTTTCGGCGACTAGCGTACCGGTTGCGCCGGCGTGGTCCAGATGGATGTGCGTCAGCAGGATGGCTTCGAGATCGCCAACACTCAATCCGCGCAGCGCGAGCTTCCTCTTCAGCGTGGGCAGAGCGGAGCTCGGGCCCGGGTCCACGATGGCCGGCCCGCCTTCGCCGGTCAGCAGGCACGCGGCAATCACCTGCGGATTTCCCAGATGCTCGACGTCAATGCGCGTCGTGTTGGGTGCGCCAGTTTCCAATTGCCAATCTCTCCTTTTGACGCGGCGATTTTGCCGGCCTGAAATTGTAGCATCACAGGTGCGGCGGTAGGAGAGACGCGCGCGCCTATCCAGTGCCGAAGTGATGCCCCGGCGGGTAGGGGACAGATCTGGAGGTCAGTCCTACGGTCATGATTACCGCGAGCGCACCGGCGCTTGACGCGGCGCATTTCGCCGGGGAAAATCAATTGACTGCCAAAGGCGCAGTCGAAAACATTGACTGCGAAAGGCGCAGTCGAAAACATAGCGCGGTATCGCCGCGGGCCCAGCGCGGCGTACGGCCCGCGAAGTCCCCTTCCTTCCGGATGATCTGGATGGCATCGCCGAGTGCGAGCACGTTCGCAACCTCCGGCGAGGAAAGGAATCGCATGGCTCAGAATTCACAACCCGGACTCGACAGCAACTGGCAGGACCGGCGGCGTGGCACGCGGC
>DASYRO010000299.1:0-7811 GCA_036004385.1 Candidatus Acidiferrales bacterium | reverse complement strand
TCGCGCAACCGACCGCCGCAAAGCGCTCAAGCTCCTTGCCGGCGAGCGCCGGACCATCGTTTTTTACGAAGCTCCGCACCGCCTGCGGGAGATGCTTGCAGACGCGCTCCAAGTGTTGGGCAACCGCCCCGCCGTGGTGGCTCGCGAAGTGACCAAGCTGCATGAAGAATTCGCTCGCGGCACGCTCGCCGAATTGGCCGACGAATTCACACGCCGCGAGCCCCGTGGCGAAATCACGGTGTTGATGGGTCCGCCGGATGGCGAGGTCGAGGCACAGCCCGCCTGCGTCACTCTTGCGCAGCGCGTCACGGAAATCATGCGCGAGCAATACGTGGATCAAAAAGCGGCCCTGAAGCAAGCAGCGCGCGAGGCGGGGATCACCAAGCGAGAAGCCTACCAGAAGTTTCTTCGCGAAAGGGATTAGTCCCACCCGTGGGATAAAACAATTCTAGGAAGTCTCTTCCGAAACGTACACGCGGTGGAAATGGCGATCGAGGAACTGCACGCCGACCAGAATTTCTCTTTCCTCTGACCCGGGTTGCACGCGCACGATGCGCGCCTTGCTGATGAAGTCGGAATCCTCCGGGTCGCCCGGCCGCCGCGGAATCCGCACATCCAATTCCATATCCACTTTCAGATCGCGAAGCGTGTAGAACGACGCCCCCGTGCGGCTGACGTTTCCGCTGAGCACCGTATCTTCAAACGGAAGGCCGTTGGCTTCTTTGCCGCCGACACGCATCTCCAGGCCCACGGCAACGCGCCGCTGCCTCGTGCTGCTTGTTGGTTTCGGCGCGTTCACGCATCACCTCCGGCTTGCGCTCGAAGTCCGAGCGCTTGCACCTGTATTTCAGGCGCCGCCACTCCATGCACGAGCGGTTGCACTTGCTCCGGTACGACCGAAGTCACTCCCGCGAAGAACGCGTCGACGCGTTCCAGAACTTCGGCCGTCGTGCGCGAGTGATGCACTTCCCTGCGCAGCACGGCGCCGTTGCGCACGCCGTGCGTGAACCAGCACGCGAACTGCTTCATTTTTCCGATGGCATCCGGCATTCCTGAATCCGCCAGCATGCGGAAATATCGGGAGAGCAGTTGATAGCGGTCCGCCTCGCTCGGCTCGTCATGGCGGCCGGTGGCGGCAAACTGCTCGATCTGGCGAAAAATCCACGGATTGGTGGCCGCCGCGCGGCCGATCATCACCGCGTCACAGCCGGTTTCCTCGACCATGCGCAGCGCGTCTTCGGGATGGCGCACGTCACCGTTTCCAATCACCGGGATGCGCACGGACTGTTTCACTTCGCAGATAATGTTCCAGTCCGCAGGCCCGTTCAAACCTTGCATGCGCGTGCGCGGGTGCACGGCGATGGCTTCGACGCCTTCTCCCTCCGCCATGCGCGCTACTTCCGCGGCCACAATGGATTTTTCGTCCCAACCCGCACGAATCTTGACGGTGAACGGCATTTTCACCGCCGCGCGCACCGCGCGTAGAATTGTCTGAAGCAGCGGCAAGTCCCGCAACAATCCCGAGCCGCCGCACTTCACTACTTTCTTTGCCGGACAGCCCAAGTTGATGTCCACCACGTCGAAGCCGAGCTCTTCCACCACGCGGGCCGCCGCGGCCATCACTGCCGGATCCGCGCCGAATAGCTGCGCCGTAATCGGCCGCTCGTCCTCGCCATAATAAAGGTAATGCAGCGTGCGTGACTGATTTCGGGCGATGCCCTCTGAGCTGGTGAACTCGGTCATGATCAGCCCGCAGCCACCGAGCCCGCGGATCACGCGGCGGAAAACCGTGTCTGTGACTCCAGCCATGGGCGCAAGCACCAGCGCCGGTTTCACGCTCACGTTGCGAATTTTCAACTCAGCAGGAAACATCGTTCTCACAATAATGCATCATCCATCTTCGGCGCGGGTGACGTCGCCGGCGCGGATTCTTCCGGGGTGGGGATGCGCGCTTTGGCACGGGGCTGCGCCTCGCCACGGCGGGCGCGTTCCGCTTCCGCCCCGGGACCCGGAGGCTGCTTCGGCGCGCCTTGCTCCGCCAACTGTGCTTCCAGCGCCGCAGGTGAGCCTGCAAAAAAATGCTCAACTAGACGATGCACAGCTCGTTCGCGGGCCTCGCCGGCGGTAATGTTTGGGGAATACAGCCACGCGCGTCCGACTTTGCGCCGCGAAACGATGCCCTTCTGGGCCATGCGATCCATAATGGTCATGATGGTGGTGTAGGCGCGCGGCCGCGTGTCGCGCAAGCCATCACGAATGTCGCGCACCGTCCCCTCACCGATCGGCCACAAAATGCGCAAACAATCCAACTCCAGCGGCGCCAGGTCCAGGATGGCGTGCCGGCCGTTTCGTTTTTCAGTGGAGTGATTCGCGGCCATGGTTAGTCCGCCGCAGGATCGTCATTGCCCGCTGCGGCGGCGGAAGTTTTGTCGTGGGCTTCTTCCGGTTTGCGGAAGCGCTCCAGGCGCAGCAAAGGGCGCTGCAGCGACCAGTTTTTCTGCGTCCACTGCGTTTCGCCCTTTTCCGCTTCGAGCGATTCACGAATTGTCGCCAGCTTGGAATCCAAATCATCCAGGTAATGAAGCATGAGCGCTTCCGGAAACGACGGCAGCTTGGGCGAGCCGAACTCTTCCTTCCCGTGATGGCTCAGAATCAGATGCTGAATAAGCAGCTTTAAATCCGCCGGGAACCCTTCCATCGCGTCCATTTTCTTTTCTACGAGCCGCAGCCCGATAACGATGTGCCCAAGGAGCTGGCCTTCCGTTGTGTAGCCGAACGATCGATCGTAGAACAACTCATCGAGCTTGCCGACGTCGTGAAGGACAGCGCCGGAGAGCAGCAGGTCGGCGTCAATTTCCGCGTATTGCGGGGCGACCAGCCGGCACAGGCCGCACAGGCTGACGATATGTTCCAGCAGCCCGCCAATGTAAGCATGGTGCATGGACTTGCCGGCCGGCGCGCGCTTCAGGCGCTCGGCGATATTCGGATCCGCGAGAACGCTTTCCAGAAGCCTGCGGATCCACGGATTACTCACGCTCGCGGCAATGCGCTGCAATTCGGCGAAAAGCTCTTCCACGTCGCGTTTGGTGTGCGGCAGAAAATCGGATAGCTCGAATTCTTCCGGCTTCGCAGCGCGAATCTGGTCAATCACCAGCTGCTTCTTGCCCTGCCACAAATCCACGCGTCCTTTCACTTTCACGATGTCGTCCGCGTGGACAGATTCCACAGAGCTCTCAATGTTCTGAAAAATTCGCGCGTCAATCGCGCCGGTGCGGTCGCGCAGCTCGAGCTGCAGGTAAGGCTTGCCAGTCTTCTGGCTGGTGCGGAGTTCTTTCGACGCGATCAGGAAGAAAGACGTGATCGTCTGTTCGGCCTGCAGATCCACTATGAACTCGGATTTCATGCGCCGGCCTTCTTGCCTTTCTTGTCCCCGCTCTTCTTCTCTTTGCTGGCGGGTTCGGACTTTTTGCCCTTTTTGCCCTTCTTGTTCTTGCCTTCATCAGCCGCCGGTTCTACTTCGACGATGGGATTGCTGGCGACGGCCGAAGTGTCCACGTAACCGGGCGTGACCACCACGTAACTCTCTTCGCGCAGCTTGGTCAGGTAGGCGCGCATGGCCGGTTGCATTTTTTCCTGATACAACCGGTTCATGATTTCGGTCTCAACCTTCTCGATCGGCTGCACTCCGGCTTCGTAGCGCATGTCCACGCGCAGCACGAGAAAGCCCGTCTTTGTACGGATGACGTCGCTCAGCTCTTTGGGCTTCATCTTGAAAACAACTTCCTCGAGCTCCGGCGAGAGCTGCCCGCGCTTGAATCCTCCCAGGTTGCCTCCTTCCTTCGCCGTATCTCCTTCGGAATAGCGCTTGGCCAACTCTTCAAAATCTTCTCCATTCTTCACGCGATCGAGAAGCTTTTTGGCCATCGCTTCCAGCGGCGGAATTTCCTCTTCGGTCTTGCCTACCGTGCTCACGAAGATTTCGGAGAGGTAAACCATTTCCGGCCGGTTGAATTCCTGCTTATGTTCCTCGTAAACTTTTTTCACCTCTTCGCGGTCCATCAAGTTGGATATGCGCCCGCCCACTTCGGATCGGACCACTTCCTGGACCAGCAGGTTGTTGCGGATATTGTTGCGGAATTCTTCAAAAGTTATCCCGGTCTTTTCCACTTCTGCCTGCAGCGCTTCCATCGTGGGCAGCTTATTGCGCACGCGGATCTCGTCCATGCGCTTGACCACGTCGGTCTCCACGTTGATGCCCTTGTCTTTGCCGCGCTGCACCAGCAACGATTGGTCAATCAAGTCCCGCAGGATGTTGGGCTCGCGTTCCGCCGCCTGGGCATTGAGCTGCACCTGCGTGCAATTGCGGCATTCTTCCTGCAAATCCTGAAGCAGGCTGGAGCGCGCATTGCGCAGGTCGCTCAATGTGATAATTTCATTGTTCACGCGCGCGATGATTTGTTCCACGACGCGCTTATCTTTATCGGCCGCCGGCGCGGCCGGACGTGCGGGCGCCTGCGCGCGTTCCGGAGTCTGCGCGGCCGTTGTAAACGCGGCCAGCAGGAACGCCGCGAACATTGCAAAACAGTGCTTACGGTTCATGCGAAATCCCCCGAAAGAGTTTATCCCTACGATTGTAGTTGCAGCAATACGTTTCTTACGGACTCCGTTACGCCAGCTCCGGAAACGCCTGCGGGGCCGCCTCCGCCCCCCGCCACAGCCGGGCGGTTCGCCGGCAACCACAGCACACCGCTGGGATCCAACCGCATGCCACGGCCGTTGCGAACCACCTTCACCAATTGTGCCGGCTGTACCGGAGTCTGCGAATGGAACTTGACGGCCACGGACTCGCCCTTGCGCTCCAGTGACGCCACCAGCAGCCGCTCGCACAGAGCCTTCAGCACAGCATAGTCCAGCAGATGCTCCACGGCGGGAGGAAGGGGGCCGAAGCGGTCCGCCAATTCGCGAGCGACTTCCTCGCGCTCGATTTCATTGGTTACGCCGGCAATTCGCTTGTACGTCCGCAGCCTCAGGTTCTCCCCCGGAATGTACTCTGCTGGGATGCGTATATCCACGCCGAGGTTGAGTGTGGACCGCAACTCAGCCGCCGGTGCTTCGCCCTTCAGTTCGGCTACGGCGCGCTCCAGCATCCGGCAGTAGAGGTCGAAGCCGACCGCGTTAACGTGCCCGTGCTGCTCTGCTCCCAGCAAATTGCCCGCGCCGCGCAATTCCAGGTCCAGCGCGGCGATGCGGAAGCCAGCGCCCAATTCGCTGAATTCGCGTAAGGCAGCCAGGCGCTTGCGGGCCAACTCTGAGAGCGTTTTCTCCTGCGGCACGAGAAGGTAGGCGTAGGCGCGCTGGTTGGAACGGCCCACTCGCCCGCGGAGCTGATAGAGCTCGGAAAGCCCGAAGCGGTCTGCGCGGTTGATAAGCATTGTATTCGCGCGAGGGATATCCAGGCCGTTTTCGATGATTGTCGTCGAAACCAGAATGTCCGCGTCGCGCTGGATGAACCGCAACATGGCGCGTTCCAATTCCTTCTCGCCCATCTGCCCGTGTCCCACGACGATGCGCGCCCGCGGCACGAGCCGCTGCAGCAGTGACGCCACGGAGTAGATGGACTCCACGCGGTTATGTAAGAAATAAATCTGTCCTTCGCGGGCCAGCTCTTGCTCGATGGCGCCTTGTACTAGCGTCTCGCTGAACGGCGCGACCACCGTTTGGATCGCCAAGCGGTCCTTGGGCGGCGTTTCGATCACCGACATGTCGCGCAGACCGACGATGGACATGTGCAGCGTTCGCGGGATGGGCGTGGCCGACATCGTCAGCACGTCCACGTTGTGCCGCATCTCCTTCAAGCGCTCTTTATGGGCCACGCCAAAACGCTGCTCTTCGTCCACAACCAGCAGCCCGAGGTCGTGGAAGCGGACGTCGCGTGAAAGCAGGCGGTGCGTGCCTACGACGATGTCCACTTGTCCGGCTTCCAGCGACTCAAGAATTTTTTTCTGCTCCTTTGCCGAGCGGAAGCGGCTGAGCATTTCGATGTTCACGGGGAACGGCGCAAACCGCCGCCGCAGTGTTTCGTAATGCTGAAAAACCAGTACCGTCGTGGGCGCGAGGATGGCGACCTGCTTGCCATCGTTCACTGCCTTGAACGCGGCGCGCATGGCCACTTCGGTTTTGCCATAGCCGACGTCACCGCAGAGCAGGCGGTCCATCGGCGCGCCTCGCTCCATGTCGTGCTTGGTGTCTTCGATGGCGCGCGCCTGGTCCGTCGTCTCTTCGAATTCGAAGGCGTCCTCGAATTCGCGCTGGAATTCGTTGTCTTTTGCAAAGGCATGCCCTTCGCCGCTTTTGCGCTGGGCATATAACCGGAGCAACTTGTCGGCCATCTCCGTGACCGATTTGCGTACCCGTTGTTTTCGCGCCGCCCACGCCGTGCCGCCAAGCCGGTCAAGCGGAGGCCGATTTCCTTCCAGCGCCGAATACTTCTGCACCAAGTCCATGCGCGCCAGTGGCACATAGAGCCGCGATTCTTCGGCATAGCGCAAGAGCATGAATTCGCCGCGGCCCTCGCTTTCGATTTGCCGGAGCCCTTCGAATTGGCCGATGCCGTGATCCACGTGCACCACGTAGTCGCCGGGCTGCAGATCGGAAAAATCGCTGAAAAAAGTCGCCGTCTTCGGACGCCGCCGCGGCCGCTCGGGGACAGGCAGCGTCTCGAACAAATCTGAATTGCCGTAAAGCGTCAGGCCCAGGTCCGGGAAGCGGACACCTTCGTTCAGGGGCGCCTTCACCAGGGTCAGCGCCGGTACGCTGCCTGCGCTGGAGTCTTCCGCGAGTCGCGCCAGTGTAGCTTCGTCGCCGACTTCGCCGAGCCGGTACGCCAGTTCGAATTCATGGCAGAGCCCAGCAAGCCTCTCCAGTTCGCCGATGTTCGCGGCGCACGCGATTCCCTGCTTACCCGATTGCAGGTGCGCGCGCACTTCGGTCATGAACGCAGTGACGTTTCCGTGATACGGCGTCGTCGGCTGGGTTTCCAGCACCAGCGACTCGCGACCCGGCTCGTGCATCGGCAGATGTTCCAGAAGCAGCCGCGAGCACCTGCTCAGTGCAGCGCTCCATTCGTCTTCGCTCAGATAGAAGTTCAGTGGCGTCGGCGCCGGCATATCGCTGCCTTGCGAGTTGCCTGCTGCGGCGAGATGTTCGTAGGAATCCTGTAAGTGCGCGGCAAACTTCCGCGAAGTCTCGTTGAGCGTGTCCGGCTCGTCGAGAACGAAAAACGCGCCGGCGCACAAATTGAAAATGGAGGACTGTGCCGGCTCGAGCAGCGACGCGTCAAATTCCCATCCCGGATAGGTTCCCGCGTACTCCCCGCCTTCACGAGTCTCACCGGCCGCGCGTGAGTGCAGTTTTTCCAGCACATCGGGTCGCCGCGGCACATCCGTAAGGGGCAGCACGGTTGTGCGTTCAAGCGGCCGGACAGAACGCTGGGTGTTGGGATCGAATTCGCGAATGGATTCGACCGTGTCGCCAAACAGTTCGATGCGCACAGGCCGCGCCGCTTCAGCAGAGAAAAGATCCACTATGCCGCCGCGCAATGCGAAGTGCCCGGGCATTTCCACCGTATCGTGCCGCTCGTATCCTGTACTGATGAGGTGCGCGACAAATTCTTCTAAGGGCGCCGTGGCGTCGCGCACCAACGTGCGAGCCAGATCTTCGTAAAAATTGCGTTCGCGCAGACGCAGCATTCCCGATGTCACAGGCAGAATCAGAATTGGCGCCTGGCTGGTCGCCACTCGCCACAGAGACAC
>DASYRO010000298.1:0-3212 GCA_036004385.1 Candidatus Acidiferrales bacterium | reverse complement strand
GGCGACGCGTTGGCGATGTTTCCGGCGAGCGTGCCGCGGTTCTGAGTGGCCAAGCCGCCGGTTTCCGACGCCGCGCGGCAGAGCAGCGGAAATTCGCGTTGCAGTGTTGCGGACTTTTGCACGGCCGTGTACGTCGTCAGCGCGCCCAGTGTAATGTGCTCGCGCGTCTCGGAGACGCCCCCCAACTCCTTCAAGCGCCAAATATTTATGAATCTGGGATGCGGTAACTTCCCTGATTCCAGAAGCACCATGAGGTCAGTGCCGCCAGCGAAAGGCTTCCACTGACTTGGTTCGCGGGCCAGCAGCTTGAGCGCTTCGTCGAGCGCCTTCGGCGTGATTAATTCGTATTGTGGCAGATACGCCCGCATTTTTCTTCCCTGTCACCTGAAACCTGTTACCTGTCACCTTTCTGTTTATATGCGGCGATCACGGACTCAAAGATTTTCATGTACCCCGTGCAGCGGCACAGATTGCCGGCGAGGCCCATGCGAATGTCGGCTTCCGTCGGGTTCGGGCATTTTGCAAGCAGATTCATTGCCGCGAGCACCATGCCCGGCGTGCAAATGCCGCACTGCGCGCCGCCGTGCTCAAGGAAGGCCCGCTGCACGGCGTGAAGCTCTTCGCCGTGAGCAACGCCTTCAATCGTCGTGATGCTTGCGCCATCGGCTTGCGACGCGGGCAGCAGACAACTGTTCACCAACTCGCTGTCGAGCAGGACCGCGCACGCGCCGCATTCGCCTTCGCCGCAGCCCTCTTTCGTGCCGGTCAGATGCAATTCTTCGCGCAGGACGTCGAGCAGCCGCGCCATGGGCCACACCTCTGCGCAGTGCTCGCCGCCGTTCACGCGCATGGTGATTTTTATTTTGCCGTTTTTCTTGGGCATCACGATCTTCGGTCTTGCCACACGTTACTCACCACTCGGAACTTTTTCTAACAGTGCTTCCATCAAAACTTCGGGCGTCACGGGAATTTGGGTGATGCTCGCGCCGGTCGCGTTTTCGATCGCGTTGACGATGGCTGGCGCGGGGCCGTCCATGGGCAGTTCGCCGATTCCTTTCGCGCCGCCCGGGCCGAAGGGATACGGATTTTCCTCAAAGTGCACGCGGATCGGCGGCAGGTCTGCGCTGGTGGGCATGATGTAGTTGGTCATCTGCGCGTTGACCATGCGGCCCTCGTGCCACACGACGTTTTCATAGAGCGCGTAGCCGATGGCCTGCGCCACGCCGCCTTCGATTTGTCCCGCGGCAAGCACGGGATGAATCACGCGGCCCACTTCCTGCACGGCAACGAAATCGTCCACGCGAATTTCGAAGGTCGCCGTGTCCACGGAGACTTCGGCCACGTACACGGCCCAGGCATAGGCGCCGTACGCGTCGCCCTGATATTTCTCGTCGTCCCAGTGAATGCCCGGCGGCGGCGTATACTGCACGGTCGAGCGCAGCACTCCGCGCTGCGCGATGTAGTCCGCACACGCGCGCTGAAATTCTTCCTGCGAATATTCTTCGCGCAAAAACTCGCCGGCGGTGAGCGCCTGCTTCAATCCGAGCGCCGCCGATTGTACGAGCTTGCCGACGATCATCGTCGTGCGCGACGCGACGGTGGGGCCGCTGTTGGGTACGGCGGCGGTGTCTGGCGGAGCGATCTCCACGAGCGCCGGATCAAGCCCCAGCGCCTCCGCGGCAATTTGCGTAAAAACCGTGTTCGTGCCCTGACCGATTTCCGTGCTCGCGGCGAGCACGCGCACGCGGCCCTCGGCCGTGGCTTCGACAGAAACAACCGACGCGAGAAATTCTTCGCCGGAACCGGTGAAGCCCGCGCCGTGCATGAAGGACGCGAATCCGATTCCCTTCTTCACGCGCGCGCCGGGATTTTCCCGCGCGAAACGCTCACGCTTCGCAGGATAGTCGCTCAACGCAAACGCGCGCTCCATCAATCGCGGCAAATCCACCGATTCGTGAATGATCTGGCTGACGGCCAGTGTGCCGCCCGTGCGGATGAAGTTCCTTGCGCGGAACTCTTCGGGCGAAAGGCCGCAGGCTTGCGCGACTTTGTCCATGTGGCGCTCGAGCGCGAAAATGCTTTGCGGCGCGCCGAACCCGCGGAAGGCGCCGTGCGGCGGAGTGTTGGTGGCTACCGCGCGGCTGCGGATGCGCACGTTGGGGCATTCGTAGGGCCCGGCGGCGTGAATCGTGCCGCGCGAAAGCACGACCGGAGAAAGCGTGCAGTACGCGCCGCCGTCAATCGCGAAATCGATTTCCATGGCAACGAGCTTGCCGTCGCGCGTCACCCCGGTGCGATGGCGCGTGCGCGAGGGATGACGCTTCGTCGTCGCCACCATGTCTTCCGCGCGGTCATAAATCATCTTCACCGGCTTGCCGGACTTCCACGCGAGCAGCGCGGCGTGCGCGGCAATCATCGAGGGATACTCTTCCTTGCCTCCGAAGCCGCCGCCGGTTTCCGTCTGCACAACGCGAACTTTTTCTTTGGGCAGCGCGAAGAGTGGCACCAGCGCTTTGTGCACGTAGTAGGGGCACTGCATTGAGCCCCACACGGTCACGCCGTCGCGCGGATTGGCCACGGCGATCATGCCGTTCGGCTCGATGTAAAGCTGCTCCTGCGCGCCCGTCGCATATTCGCCCTCGACGATTATTTCAGCGGAGGTCCACGCGGAATCAATGTCGCCTTTTTCCACGAGAAATTTCTTGAAGACGTTATCCTCTCCCCAGATGACTTCTTTTTTCGCGAGCGAATCTTCGATAGTGAAAATCGCGGGCAGCGGCTCGATTTCGATGCGCACGGCGCGGCGCGCTTCTTCGAGCAGATATTTATCCGCATGCGCCAGCAGTACCACAGGCTCTTCGGGATGATTGACAGCGTCCGCAGCCAGACACGGCTGATCATGCAGGATCAGCGCAATGCAGTTTTCGCCGGGAATCTCTTTTGCCGTGACGACCGTAAATTCGTTCCACGGAATTGTTTCATCGAAATGAATCGCGCGAATGCGTCCGCGAGCGGCCGGACTGCGCACGGTTGCGCCATGGAGCATCGCCGGAAAGACGAGATCGTCCACATAGCGTGCGCGGCCGGTGACCTTGTCGCGGCCTTCTTTGCGCGGAATGGGCTGGCCGATAAGTGGGCTATCAGCGTGCACGAGTCCTCACGTCGAGAAAAGGAATGGTATTTATCTCATAGGGCAAGCGAAACTTGAAACG
>DASYRO010000297.1:0-3062 GCA_036004385.1 Candidatus Acidiferrales bacterium | reverse complement strand
ATTAAAGACGCGGTAATTTCCACCGAAGACCAGCACTTCTACGATCACTGGGGCATTGACCTGCCTCGCGTGTTGCAGGCCGCCTGGCGCAACGCCGTGCACATGCGCACCGTCGAAGGGGCCAGCACGCTGACGATGCAGCTTGCCGGCACGCTCTTCCTCGACCGCACAGACCGCAGCCCGCGCCGGAAAATTCCGGAAATTCTGCTGGCCATGCAGGTGGAGCGGCACTACTCCAAACAGCAAATCTTCGCCATGTACGCCAACCAGATTTATCTGGCGCACGGAAATTACGGCTTTGCCGCGGCTTCGCAATTTTATTTCGGAAGGCCGGTGGGTGGACTCACGCTGCCGGAAGCGGCGCTGCTGGCGGGACTGGCCAAAGGGCCGAGTTATTCTCCCATCCTGCATCCGCAGGCGGCGATGGCGCGGCGCAATCTGGTGCTCGGACGCATGGCCGCGGAAAGAAAAATTACGCGCGAGCAGGCCGAGCGCGCGCAGCGCCTGCCGCTGGGTTTGCACGTGCAAGCGCAGCGCAACGATCTGGCGCCGTATTTTGTCGAGGACATCCGCAAGTACCTGGAAAAAACCTACGGCACGGAAGCCGTGCACGAGCGCGGCCTGCGCGTGTACACCACGTTGAACGTGGCCATGCAGCGCGCGGCGAACCAGGCCGTGCGCGACGGCTTGCATGCCTACACGCGGCGGCACGGCTGGCGCGGCAAGCTGCCCAACATCCTGCGCGAGAAGCTGGGCACGCTCGAAAGCTACGAGGACGAGGATTGGAAGCGCCGCATCGAGAAGGGCGCGTACGTTACCGGACTCGTCACCACAGTGGACAACCGGGCCGCAGCGGTGAAAATCGGGCCGTACCGCGCGCTGGTTACCGCGCCGGATTTCGCCTGGACCGCGCGAAAATCTCCCGAGCAATTATTTCAAATCGGGGACCTGGGAATTTTTCACATCAAGGAAATTTCCGGTGCCATCGCGCGCGTGGACGTCGAGCAAATGCCCGCGGCGCAGGGCGCGCTGGTAGCCATTGATAACGCCAGCGGCGAAATCAAGGCCATGGTCGGCGGATACAGCTTCGAAGATTCCAAGTTCAATCGCGCGACGCAGGCCATGCGACAGGTGGGCAGCTCGTTTAAGCCGTACCTGTACACGGCGCTGGTTGAGAATGGGTTTTCGCCGTTCGATACGATTCTGGACGCTCCGTTCACCACGATCAGCGGCGGGCAAGGCTATTCGCCGCAAAATTACGACGGAAAATTCGAAGGCGTCATCACGCTGCGGCGCGCGCTGGCTGGTTCGCGGAACGTGCCTGCGGTGAAGCTGGCCGAACGCCTCGGCATTCAGAAGGTCATCGACGTCGCGCGGCGCTTCGGCATCACCAGCGCGCTGCCGCCCTATTTGCCGCTGGTGCTCGGCGCCGCGGAAATCACGCTGCTCGAGCACACCTCCGCGTTCACCGCGTTTCCCAACGAAGGCATTCGCATCGAGCCGCACTTTATTCGTCGCGTGGTCAGCTACGATGGCGCCATGCTCGAAGAATCGCGGCCCAAGGTGAGCGACGTCGTCGAGCCGCAAACCGCGCGCACCATGGTGGCCATGCTGCGCGAAGTGGTGGAATTCGGCACGGCCATGAAGGCCAAGGAGTTGGGCCGTCCGCTGGGCGGTAAGACAGGGACGACGAATGATTTTTCTGACGCGTGGTTCATTGGCTTTTCGCCGTCGCTCACGGCCGGCTCGTGGGTCGGCTTTGACAACAAGCAGATCTCGCTCGGAAAAAAAGAAACCGGCGCGCGCGCCGCGCTGCCCATCTGGATGGACTTTATGAAGGTTGCGCTCGACGGACGCCCGGCGGAAGACTTCCCGAACGTCGAATCGCTCGCCAAGCTGGCTTTGACCAGAAACGTCACCGTGGATACGCCGGATTCCGCGCCCACCGAAGACGAAGAACACGAAAAGCCGCCGGCCAAAACTCCGCCTCCCGCTGTGCCGCCGGTGAAGCCTCCGGACAAAGCGGTCGAGGATCCCACGAAGAAGCCGCCGCACTAAAACCGAAAATCGAAATTCCAAAATCGAAAAACGGCCGAGAGTTGTCGGGGGCGCGCCTTTGCGCCACTCTAAGCGCGGAAATGTTCCCATCCGAGCGAGCGCAACGGTGCGGTGCGGCCGTCTTCGGCGACGAGAAGAATTTTTCTTTCGCGGGTGATTTCCCCAATCGGAGTAAGCCGGACTCCGTCATGACGCGCGGGAATTCTTTTCGCCAGGCGGCGCGGCACAGTAAAGAGCAGCTCGTAGTCATCGCCGCCGTGTAATGCCATCGCGAGGGGATCAAATCCCCGCTGGCGGAGCGGCGGCGGAATCGCAACCGCTGGAACTCGGTCGTGAAAAATTCTTGCCCCCACGCCGCTCGCGGAGCAGAGGCGAGCCAGGTCCGTGGAGAGTCCGTCCGAAACGTCAATCATCGCCGAGGCGAGATGCCGCGCGGACAGAGTTTTTCCCAGCGCGAGGCGAATCGTAGGATAGCAATGCTGGCGTAGCAGCCGCCTCCAGCGCTTGTGGCGATGCATTCCTCGACGGATGAGCTGCAATCCGAGTTGCGCGGCGCCGATCGTGCCGCTCACATAAATCAAGTCGCCAGGCCGCGCGCCGGAACGCGTGACCGCCAAGCCATGCGCGATTTCACCGATCACCGTAATGCTGATGGCGATGCTCGAGTGACTCGACACGTCGCCGCCGGCCAGCACGAGGCCGTATTCGCGCGCGGCACGCGACATCCCCGCCAGAAATTTGTCTAGCCATTTCCCGGTGCGCTGGGCGGGAAGGGCCAGCGTCAGAAGAAAAAAACGCGGCGTGGCGCCCATGGCCGCTACGTCACTCGTCGCCCGCGCCAGCGCTTTGTATCCGACGGAATCGGGCGCGTGGACGTCCAAGAGAAAGTGGACATTTTCGATGAATGCATCGCAGGTCACAACGGAATCCATTGCGCGAGAAATAGAAATCAGAGCAGAGTCATCGCCGATGCCCAGCCTCAGCGCCGCGGACGATTTGGGAAC
>DASYRO010000296.1:0-4121 GCA_036004385.1 Candidatus Acidiferrales bacterium | reverse complement strand
CCGACAGGCTGGCGGATGGACATCGCAAATTTATTGGGCAGCTCGGACGGCGTGGTCTGCCCGAATTGGCGGCGGCCTTCGCCGGCCATGTAGTAGGTCATGTCGATGGCTTCCTGGACGTCGCCGCGCGTTTCCGCCAGGATTTTGCCCATCTCGCGCGTCATGTCCCGCGCGTAGTCTTCCTTGCGCTTGACCAGAAACTCCGCGGCGCGGAAGAGGATCTCCGCGCGCTTCGGCGCTGGCACCAGCCGCCACGTCTGGAACGCATCCCTGGCCGCTTCGACCGCCGCGTTCACGTCGTCTTCGGTAGCCAGCGGAAACATTCCGATGCAATCATCGGTGTTAGCCGGGTTGCGGTTCTCGAATGCCTTGCCGGAACGCGACTCGACCCATTCGCCGTTGATGAAATTCTTATGAACTTTGGGGATGGCTAGCGTGGCCATTTTGCCTCCTAAAGATTTGGACGACTGCGCGGGGCGCAGCCGAAAATTTTGGTAAGAGTGCGTTGACGTCAGACGGCGGCCTTCGGCGCGTGCGAAACTACGCGAAGCCGCCAAATTCCTGCCTGCCCTGGATACTGCCGAAGGGGCTACGCGGCTTATTCAGTCTAGCAGAATTCCGTCGTTTCACCACCGCGAGGTCGAGTTGACATTCTGAAGGTTTTACTGCGGTGGCTGCGGCTTCGTTCCGCTCGCCGGAGGACGTGGCGGTGCCGCACCAGCAATTTCAGATCCGAGTCCCAACTTCTGTAGCGACTTTGCGTCCAGCTTCCCGGTTGTCGGGAGGCCATTCGCTGCCTGGAATCCTTTCAACGCTTGCGCCGTTCGCGCATCCCATTTGCCGGTCGTAACTCCGTCATAGAAACCCTTTTGGGCCAGCGCGAATTGAATCTCGCGGATGCGCTCGGGCGTCGGTGCCGTCTGCGCGCGCGGACGCGCCTTCCGTTTCTTCGAAGATTTCGCGGCTTTTTTTGGCGAAGACCGTTTAGTCGCTGCTGTCGCCGTTTTCGATTGGGGCGCCGCGAAAAGAAAAATGGGAGCACCGCTCACCGCCTCACTCGCGTTCGGTGCGAGCAGGAGCGCCGCTCCCAAAGCAACGATAAGGCTGGACCGCGCGATGGTGTTCCGCACGATTTGTTTATTGCTGCGGATTGGGTACCACGCCAGAGAGAAACTTCGTCAACCAGCGTTCTCCTCCAGCGATGCGCAGCACTTTGAACATTACGCTCTGCCCCGGCTTCAACTTCCCGATGGTGCGGCGGTAGTCGGCCAGGTTGGTGACCGGCTCGCGGTTCACTTCCACGACGATGTCGCGCACCTGGAAGTCCAGATCATCGGCAAAGCTGCTGGGCTCGACTTGCGTGACAATCACGCCTTTGCGGTCTTCGATGCCCAGACGCCGGTTGATTTCCGGAGTCAACTCTTCCACGCGCAGGCCCAGCTCCGACGGCCCGGCCTCGCCAGGCTGTTCGTTCTGTGCTGCGCCGCGCGGAAAGACTTTGCTGCGGTCCTCCACGGCTACGCTCACTTCGTGCCGCTGGCGGTCACGGACGTAGGTCAGGCGGACTTTCTGCCCGACAGGAGTTTGCGCGATGGGATTGACCAGATCGGTGCCGGTATGCACGGCCTGGCCATTGACTTCGGTGATGACGTCGCCCGCTTGCAGGCCAGCCTTCCCCGCCGGAGAGCCGGCTTCCACGGACTCGACGATGATTCCATATGGCGCGCCAAGTTCCTTCAGCGTGATCGGATTGGTGCTGGTGTCTTCCGTAAATGAAATGCCGATGGAGCCACGCGTCACCTTGCCGAACTGCACCAGCTGGTTGTACACGCTCACGGCCGTATTCGACGGCAACGCGAAGCCCACTCCGGCAAATTCGCGCGTCATTGTGTAGATAGCCGTATTGAGGCCGATCACTTCCCCGGCCATGTTCACCAGCGGCCCGCCGGAATTGCCCGGGTTAATGGCCGCGTCCGTCTGGATAAAGCGCTGGAACTGCTGGCCGACGTTGGCGCGGTCTTTCGCGCTGACGATTCCGGCGGTGACGGTCGCCTCCAGCCCGAACGGGCTGCCGAACGCCAGCACCCAATCGCCCACCTTGACGGCGTCAGAATTCCCGAGCTTGGCAATCGGCAGTTCATGAATCGGTTCGATCTTGATGATGGCCAGGTCCGTTTCTTCGTCCGTGCCGATGACCTTCGCTGTGTAGTTGGTGCGTTCTCCGTTCAGCTTGACTTGGATGCGTGAGGCGCGCTCGACGACGTGATTATTCGTAAGGATGTAGCCTTTCTTATCCACGATCACGCCCGAGCCCAGACTGCGTTCCGGCTGCTGCGGTCCCGCGTCCTGTCCGTCAAAAAATCGGTCAAAAAAGTCCTCGAAGGGATTCTGAGGCTGCTGCTGCGGAGTGCGGCGCTGCGAGCGCCGCCTTTCCACCACCTGCGTAGTGGAAATGTTCACCACCGCCGGCTCGATTTTGTCTGCAATCGTAGCGAAGGCGCTGGAAAGCTGCACCGGACTGGGCACGGCCAACAGTGTTGCGCCGGTGTCACCGTTTTGAGATAGCGCAGCGCGCACTCGTCCGTTCACGACCGTGCCAATCAAAATTCCGACCGCCAATGTGGCGGTCACAAGTAAGATAGCGCCGAGCTTTCTGTGTTTTGCCCAAGTAAGCCAATTCCGAGTTTCCATCGTTCCTTCCCTCTTTCCCTGAGTTGTCCCGTATTTTCAGTATAGCACTTTTCGAGTGCACCGTTTGTTTTAGACGCGCCGCGCGTGCTCCTGTGAGCAGCGGCGGGCGTGTGGCACGATTCCTCCGGTTCTTCTTGGTTGGACGCGAAACTCGCGGCGCGGCGTTGTACGTGGCCGGGGGTTAGCTGGGCCGACTTGGCCGTCAATGCCAAGTTGCGAATTTGCCGTGGCTTGCTAGAATAGTTGCGGAGAGAAATGGCGCCACGCACCCTCTACGAAAAAATCTGGCAAGCTCATCTCGTCCACGAGGCTCCCGGGCAACCCGCCCTGATTTACATTGACCGCCACCTTATCCACGAGGGCACTTCCCCGCAGGCCTTCGCCGGTCTCAAGGCCGCCGGGCGCAAAGTCCGCCGGCCCGACCTGACTTTCGCGATGATGGATCACTCCGTCCCGACCAAGGACCGCCATCTGCCCATCCTCGACGAAAGTGCCAAGGGCCAGTTCGATGCGCTCTGGCAGAACGCCAAAGAAACCGGCATTCGCCTGTTCGACATGCACAGCCGCAATCAGGGCATCGTGCACGTCGTTGGCCCGGAGTTGGGCATAAGCCAGCCCGGCCAGACGATTGTCTGCGGTGACAGCCACACTTCAACCCACGGCGCTCTCGGCGCGCTGGCGTTCGGTATCGGCGCCAGTGAAATCGAACACGTGCTGGCCACGCAGTGCCTGCAGCAGTTCAAGTCCAAGACGATGCTGGTCCGCGTGGACGGCCGCCGTCCGAGCGGCATCACTGCGAAGGACATCATTCTCGCCATCATCGGCAAAATTGGAATCGCCGGCGGCACCGGCCACGTCATCGAGTACAGTGGCGAAGCCATCCGCGGTCTTTCCATGGAAGGACGCATGACCGTCTGCAACATGACCATCGAGGGCGGCGCGCGCGCAGGCATGGTGCCGCCCGATCAGACGACCGTCGCCTATCTCCAAGGAAAACCCTTTGTGCCGCGCGGAAAAGATTTTCAAGTCGCCGCCGACTTCTGGCTCTCGCTGGCCAGCGATGACGCAGCAAAATTTGATTCGGTGGTTGCGCTCGACGCCGCGAAAATTGCGCCGCAAGTCACCTGGGGCACCAATCCGGGCATGGTCACCGACGTAACCGGCCGCGTGCCCGACCCCGGCGAGTTTTCCGATCCGGTGCTGCGCAGCGGAGCGGAAAGAGCGCTGCAGTACATGGCCCTGCGCCCGGGCACGCCCATCGTGGACATCCCCGTGGACCGCGTGTTCATCGGCTCGTGCACGAATTCGCGCATCGAAGATTTACGCGCAGCGTCGCACGTGGTGGCCGGCAAGAAAGTCGCGCGCACCGTGAAGCAGGCGCTGGTGGTGCCCGGCTCGCGCGTGGTCAAAGCGCAGGCGGAAGCCGAAGG
>DASYRO010000295.1:0-6257 GCA_036004385.1 Candidatus Acidiferrales bacterium | reverse complement strand
ACGTGCTCGTGAACGTGATCGGTTTTAGCTGGCATGGTTGTGGCTCGGCTGCTCCGTAACAAATCATAAATCTCCAATCAGAAATAACAAATAGAAAGGCCTGGCCTGATCCCGGAATTTCTCATCTGTGATTTGAGATTTGTTATTTTCATGTGGTAATCGACGGTGGTGTGGCGCTGTAATCCGCTCCCTGGGGCGCCGGGAGCGCATGGTAGATTTCGGCGTTGATCTCGGCCCCGATCAGGATCGAGATTCCCGAGAGGTAAAACCAGAGCAGGAGAACTATCACTCCTCCAATGGCCCCGTACGTTGCGTTGTAGCTGCCGAAATTTGTGACGTAAACTTTAAATCCGAGCGAGCAGGCGATCCATAGAAGCGTCGCAATAAGGGATCCAGGCGTGACCCAGGCCCACTCGGTGTCGACGTTGGGGGCGAAGTAATAGATCAGGTCGATCGCGAATACGACCAGGAGAAATATGACCGGCCATTGGAGGAAGGTCCAGATCAGTCCTGGCAATCCGCCAAACCCGAACCGTGCATCCAGCCGGACGGCCAACCAGGGACCTGCCAGGATCAGGCCCACAGAGATGACGATGAATACTGCCAGCGTTACAGTGAGCGCGATTGCCAGAAGACGGGTTTTCCACCAGGCGCGCCGTTCTTCGATGTCGTAGGCGTGGTTGAGCGTGTCTATGATGGCAACCATTGCCGCGGAGCTGCTCCAGAGAGCTCCGAGGAACCCCAGCGTCAACAGCCCCCCGTGGCCCTTGTTCGAAAGCTCCTCGAACTCCGCGCGCACGATCTCGAGAACCTGCCCCGGCGCAATCGCGCCAAGGCCGCTCAGCAGAGCGGCGAACGCGTTCTTCACCTCCAGAAATCCGATCAGCGAAACCAGGAATAATAGCGCAGGGAAGAGAGCGAGGAAAAAGTAGAACGCCAATTGCGCGGCCAGCCCCAGGCAGTTGTCGTCGAAGAACTCCCGGTAGGTCCGCTTCAGAAGCTCGGCCCAGCCGATCGGCAATCTAAATTGGGCGAACACGTTCTTTGTGTCCCCTGGAATCCCCAATCCTCGCTGCGACCCGTTTTCACGGCAACACAAACGATGGGGCGGTCGTGGGAAGGGCTCCGACTACCGGTAGAGACTTTACAGATCAATACACTTTGATGTCAAAGTCCGCGCGATAACCATGTAACCAGGTGATGCGCCACCACTCCGCGGAGTGCCCGAGAGGAGGCAGGATCAAGCTTACCCTCGCGGCTTCGCGCCGCTACAGCTCCCAACTGATGCTCGGAGATCGGTGTTTGTGCGGTTCAGGGGAGGAAAATGCATCTTGCCGAGGCGTGCAAAATCATAGTAAGAGTATTTACAGTCAAAAAGGATGACCCCCGAACTTGTTGCAGCACCTTAACTATGAGCCATTCGTGTACACATTGCTGACCGCTAACAACCAACCCGGATGAGGGATCTATGAAAAAACCTCTGCGCGTGTTGATTGTGGAAGATCACGAGATTGATGCCGGGCTGTTACTGCGCGCCATAAGCCGTGGAGGATACGAAGTCGCCTACGAAGTGGTGGATTCTCCGGCCGCCATGCGCGACGCGCTGGAACGCCGGGAATGGGATGTGACCACTTCCGATCATGCCATGCCGAACTTCAACGCTCCGGAGGCCCTGGCGCTGGCCAAGGAGCTACGCCCGGAACTGCCATTCATCATCGTATCCGGCGAAATTGATCTGAACCTGGCCGTCTCGCTCATGAAGGGAGGCGCGCAGGACTACATCCAGAAACGGGAATTGGTCCGCCTCGTCCCGGCGATCGAGCGCGAGTTGCGCGAGGTGCAGGTGCGCCGTGAGCACCGGCGCGTGGCGGACGCGCTGCAAGTTTCGGAAACACGCTACCGGCGTCTGTTTGAAAGCGCGCGAGACGGGATACTCATTCTCGATGCCGCCACGCGGAGGATCAACGACGTGAATCCGTTCATGGAGGAGTTGTTGGGCTACACGCGCGACGAATTCCTGCAGAAGGAACTTTGGGAAATCGGATTACTCGAGGACGCAGAAGCGAGCCAGGAGACGTTTCGCAATTTGCAGGAGAAAGGGTATATCCGTTACGAAAACTTACCGCTTCGAACAAAAGAGGGAAGCGCCCGGGAGGTGGAGTTTGTCAGCAACATCTATGTAGAGAACGGCCATGAAGTCATTCAATGCAACATCCGCAGCATTGCCGCGCGCAAGGAGGCCGAAGCAGGAGTCCGCGAGATCAATGCCGAACTGGAGCGACGCGTGCGGGAACGCACCGTTCAACTCGAAGCCGTTAATAAAGAACAGGAGGCTTTCAACTACTCGGTCTCCCATGATTTGCGCACGCCGCTGCGTCAAATCGACGGCTTCGTCGAAGCCTTGCTCGAGGACTACTCCGGCAAGCTTGATGTTGAAGTCCTTCAGCTCATTCGGAACATTGGGGCCTCCACGCAACGCATGAACGCTCTTATTGACGCCCTCCTGGCATTGGGCCGCTTTTCTCGCGACGAGCTCGAGTGGCAGTCTGTGGACTTGAGCGCTCTCGCCCGTCAAATTGCGTCCGAACTACAACAGAGCGATCGCGCCAGACAAGTTGAATTTGTCATCGGCGAAGATATCACGACCAAGGGCGACGCCCGCCTGCTCCGAACCGTGCTGGAAAACTTGCTGAGTAATGCTTGGAAGTTCACTGCCCAACGGGTCACTGCCCGCATTGAATTCGACGCAGCGCCACGAGCCGACGGGAGCGTTCGCTATTTTGTGCGCGATGACGGAGCCGGGTTTGACATGGCCCACATTGACAAGTTGTTTGGTGCCTTTCAACGTCTGCACAGCGAAAGGGAATTTCCCGGGAGCGGTATCGGTCTGGCTACCGTGGAACGCATCATCCACCGACATGGTGGCCAGGTATGGGCGGAGGGCGAGGTGGACAAAGGCGCCACGTTCTCTTTCACACTCTAGCGGTCTTGCTATGGTCTCGCTGATTCTTGGTGTCTTTGTGTCTTGGTGGTGAGAGCCGTGCAGCCGGACTCACCACCAAGACACGAAGACGCCAAGAATCACTAAGTGCGTGGTTGCCGGGTCTATTCGGTGCGCAGCGCGACCGATGGATCCACGCGGGCCGCGCGCCGCGCCGGCGCCAGACACGCCGCCATCGCCACCACCGCCAGCACCACCGCCATCGCGGCGAACGTCACCGGATCGGTAGCTGCGACGCCGTACAGCACGCCACTCAATACCCGCGTGAGTGCGGCGGCGGCGCCAATGCCAAACGCGAGGCCGAGCGCTACCAGCAGAGCGCCGCGTTTCATCACCAGGCGCAGCACGCGGCCGGCGCCCGCGCCTAGCGCCATGCGTATTCCGAACTCACGCGTCCGCAGAGCGACCAGATACGCGATCACGCCATAAATCCCTGCGGCCGCCAGCAGCATCCCCATGGCCGCGAACAATCCGAGCAGCCAGGTATACAATCGCGGGTTTGCCAGCGATTCCTGGATCACCTGACGCATCGTCGCCACGCGGAACAGCGCCTGGCCGGGACTCACCTCGCGGATCGCTGCGCGAATCGCGCCCGCCAGCGCCTCCGGCCGGCCGCTCCCCCTCACCACCAGTGTCGATCCATGCCTGCGGATCTGCGCGAAGTTCTGGGCCACGGTGTAGTAGATCTCGGGTTTGGCTGGAATGCCCAACGTGTCCTGCCGCACGTCGCCCACGACGCCGATGATCGTGCCTCGATCCGTGCTGCGTCCCACCGGATCCTCATTGGGGAAATACCGTCGCGCCAGGGTTTCGTTCACCAGGATGACCCGCGGAACCTCGGGGCCATCGCGCGGGGAAAATTCCCTGCCACGGCGGAGAGGGATCCCCATGGCGCGAAAATATCCAGGGGTCACGTAGCGCAATTCCGTCTCGTGGGTCTCGGGGCGCCCGACAATCGTAAAACCGCCGCTCCAACCCGAATTCTGAAGCGGCAGCAGCGAAATCAATCCCGCGGCGAGCACGCCGGGAATTTGCGCCACGCGCTCCTCAATCGCCGCCGATTCCGGCGCGCCCGATACTACGAGGTGGACCGTGAGCACGTTTACCGCGTTCAGGCCTGTGTCGGTGCGCTGCAGATTGAGGAAGGTTCGCATCAGCAGCCCCGCGCCGGCCAGCAACACGAACGCCAGAGCGATCTCCACAACCACCAGGACGTCCCGGAGCGCCGATCTGACGCTGCCGCTCTTGAGCGCGCTCGCGCCGCCACGCGCCGCCGCGATCGCAGGCGCCAGCCCAAACCCGATTCCCGTCGCCATGCAAACCGCCAGCAAAAACGCGAATACGCGCCAGTCCAGCCCGATTTCGCCCGCGCGCGGAATCTGCGCCGATGCGATTCTTACCAGAACGCGGCTTCCCCACATTCCGATCACAAGGCCCGCGACGCCGCCCGCGAGCGCAAGCAACAGGCTCTCCGTCAGAAACTGTCGCATGAGACGGAGGCGTCCCGCGCCGAGCGCCGCGCGAATGGCGATCTCGCGGCCGCGTGAGGCGGTGCGAGCCAGGAGCAGATTCGCCACATTCACGCATGCCACCAGCAGCACCATGCCGACGGCGCCGAGCAGCACGAGCAGCGATTCCCGCGCCGCTCCGCTTACGACGTCTTTCAGCAGCCGGATGCGTGCCTCACGCCCGGCTTGCGATGGCCCCTCCATGGCGGAGAGCTCCTGTCGCGCCGCCTCCGTCGCAACTCCCTGTTTCAACCGCGCCACCACGGCGTCCAGGCGGCCGTTGGGACGGTTTCGGAGTGCTGCGGGCGCATCCCAGGGAACCCACAGCTCGACGGCAGTGGAACTATATGGGAATTGAAATCCGTCCGGCATCACGCCGACCAGCGTGAAGGGTTGCCCATCCATCGTAATGCTTCGTCCGATGGCAGATTTGTCGCCGTCGAAATGCCCTCTCCAAAACGCGTACGACGCCACCACCACGTTCAAAGGATCGGCGCCGTCAAACGTACGCCCGACGAGCGGCGCGACTCCCAGCAAGCCGAACAGACCACGCTCGGCTTGTACGGTGGCCACTTGTTCCGGTTCTCCAAAGCCTTGAAGATTCGTGCTGAAGTTTCTGTAGGTGACCATCCCCTCGAAGAGGCGGCTCTGTGTTCGCCATTCTTCGAGATCCCGATATGTAACGGGCCCGCCGGCGTCACCGTGGAACCTGTCGCGCGGATCCATCTCGTACAACTGGACGAGGCCCTCCGGATGGGCGAACGGCAGCGGCCGCAGTAGCACCCCGCTCACGACGCTGAAGATCGCGGTATTGGCGCCGATCCCGATCGCGAGCGTCGCGATCGCCGCGACGGCAAAGCCCGGGGCCTTGCCCCAGCCGCGCAGCGCAAACCGGAGGTCCTGAATGGCATTCTCAGCGCATTGCATCATACGATCCAGACGGTAGCTCCCCTCTCATTGTTAACCGAATTTGAAACCAAAACCCTATTGGTGATTCTTGGTGCCTTCGTGTCCTGGTGGTGAGTACGGATTCACCGCATTCACCACCAGGACACAAAGACACCAAGAATCTGAAGGGGAACGATCATGCGGAGCGCGCTGATTGGATCGCCCGCAGAAGGCGGTCGAGGTCGGCCCGGTCGTTGTAGACGTGCGGGGTGACCCGGAGCGCTCCGCGACCCCGCACACTAACGAACACTCGTTCCGCCGCCAGGAGGCCGGGGAGCCCGGCCGGCACGCCCCCTGGAAACCGCAGCCCGACATAGTGCCGTGCCCTGCGTGCGGTCGGCACCGTGTCGAGACCGATCTCGGCGGCTCGAGACGCCAAATCGTCCACCATAGGCCCGATGGTCTCCCCGATGCTGTCCACACCCCTCCGGCCGGCTTCGGTGACGCTCTTGAGCAAGGGAGACATATAGGCGCAGTTGAGGTAGGCGACCTCGTCAGGGATGTCGAACAGGTTGCGTTGGCAAGGGAGGACAGGCATCCAGGTCTCGATCAGTTCATCGGACAGTCCTGCAGCCAGTGATTTTACGACAAAAGACCTCGCCGTTGAGAAGCCAAACTGTCTTTGCGGTTCTTGGTGTCTTTGTGTCTTGGTGGTGGGTACGGATTTTCTGCGATCACCACTAAGACACTAAGACACCAAGAATCTGGTAACGGCAAGGATTTCAGAGTGAGGGGCTGCGCAGTAGAGACGGCCCGCCGGGCCGTCTCTACGATTTCGCGGAATTCGGTTTTCGTTGCGG
>DASYRO010000294.1:0-4770 GCA_036004385.1 Candidatus Acidiferrales bacterium | reverse complement strand
CTTCGCTCTTCAGCTTGTCGATCTCCGAGCCTTTGCGGCCGATGATGATGCCCGGCCGCGCGGAGTAGATGCGCACGACGAGCTTGTTGGCGGCGCGTTCGATGTCGATGCTGTTGATGCTCGCGGCGCGCAGCTTGTCCTTCAGCTCGTTGCGCAGCTTCACATCTTCGTGCAGCAGGTCGGCGTAATCTTTCTTGGCAAACCACCGCGACTTCCAGGTTCGGATGTAGCCGAGCCGAAAGCCGAACGGATGCGTTTTCTGACCCAAAGTATCCTCCAAGGGCTCAGCGTGCTGAGCCCCTACTTCTTCTTCTTTTTCGCCGGGGACTTTTTCCGTCCCGTGAGCGTCTTGCGAACCTTGCGCACCGCGCCGGTGACGCCCTTGCTGGCGGCGGCTTCGGCGGCGGCGGCTTCGATGCGGCCGGCGGCGGCGCGATGGTGCTCGGCCAGCTCCACGACGATGTGGCTGGTACGCTTCTGATAGCGGAACGCGCGGCCCATGGGCGCGGGACGTATGCGCTTCCAGCGCGGCCCTTCGTTCACGAAGCAGCGCGACACGAACAGTTCATCCACATCCAGCGATTCGCCGGCGCTTTCCGCTTTGTTTTCCGCGTTGGCGATAGCGCTGTGCAGGATCTTCAAGATATCTTTCGCCGCGCGTTTCTTAGTGAAGCGCAGCGTCTGCACTGCGTCCGCGGCACGCTGGCCGCGGATGAGGTCAATCACCAGCCGCGCCTTCTGCGGCGAGACGCGGATGTAGCGTCCCACGGCGCGGGATTCGATGGCGTGCAGCGCTTGTGGTTGCGTAGCCATGTCTTATGCCTTTGGCGCCGGCGGCGCAGAACCGCCCGCAGGAGCCGTTCCGCCCGCGGCCGGAGCCGCTGCGCCCGGAACGCCCGCCGGGCCCGCGGCCTTTTCCAGCGCGGCTCTCACCGAGTGGCCCTTGAAGATGCGCGTCGGCGAGAATTCGCCGAGCTTGTGTCCGACCATTTGCTCGGTGACGTACACGGGAATAAATTTCTTGCCGTTGTGCACGGCGATGGTATGGCCCACCATGTCGGGGACGATAGTCGAGCGGCGCGACCACGTTTTGATTACCTTTTTTTCGTTGCGCGAGTTCAGCGCATCCACCTTATCGCGCAGGTGATCATCCACGAATGGGCCTTTTTTCAGCGAACGTGCCATCGGTTCCTCGTTAACTCCAAGACATCTGAATCAGCGGCGCGATTTATCGCGCCCCTACATTAAGCCAACGGGCGCAGCAAGCGGCGCCCCTACTACTATTCGCCGACGCGGCGCAATTTGATCCACTGCGCGCGACGCATCTTGCGGAACCCGCGCACCGGTCCGGGGACGCGGTGCGACAGCGGACAAAACGGGCAGACAAACCGCGTGCCCAGGGCGTTGGCCTGTTTTTCCACCAACACTGCCCACCCGGGCTTGCAGACCCGGTACATCACCATCGCGGGTACCACTGCGGCACGCGCCACGGGTTTCGCGGAGCGCTTCAGAGCCGCCTTGCGCGCCGCCGTTCGGCGCGAAGCAGGGGCTGCACGACGTCGAGTTGCTCTCATGCGTTGCCTCTCTCCCACCCGCCGCGCCGGGTGCGAATTTGGTGCTTCTACGCGCTACTTCTGGCGGCGCTGGACAATAAATTTATCCGTGCGCTTGTTATTGCGCGTCTTGTAACCCAGCGTGGGCGTGCCCCACGGCGTCATAGGGTGGTTGCCCTTCACGCGGCCTTCACCGCCGCCGTGCGGGTGGTCCACAGGGTTCATGGCCACGCCGCGGTTGGTCGGACGGCGCCCGTGCCAGCGCGTGCGCCCGGCTTTGCCGTAGGTGACGTTTTCGTGATCCACGTTGCCAATCTGGCCGATGGTGGCCATGCAATCCAGGCTGAACTTGCGCACTTCGCCGCTGGGCAGCTTGACGAGCGCGATGCTGCCTTCCTTGCTGAGCAATTGCGCGGCGCCGCCGGCGGCGCGCACCACCTGTCCGCCTTTTCCGGGATAGAGCTCCAGATTGTGGAGCTGCGTGCCGGGCGGAATCAGGCGAATGGGCAGCGCGTTGCCGGGCAGAATGTCCGCGCCCTCGCCGGTCTGCACCGTCATGCCGACTTCCAGGCCCAGCGGCCGCAGGATGTAGCGCTTCTCGCCGTCGGCATAGTGCAGCAGGGCGATGCGCGCGGAGCGGTTGGGATCGTATTCGATCGCCGCCACTTTCGCCGGGATGCCGATTTTTTCGCGGCGGAAATCGATGCGCCGATACTTGCGGGCGTGTCCGCCTCCGCGATGCCAACTGGTGATCTCGCCGAAGGCATTGCGGCCGCCGGTGCGCGACTTGGATTCCGTGAGCGCTTTTTCCGGCGTCTGCTTGGTCACCTCGCTCTTGTCGAGCATGGTGAGGAAGCGCCGCGATGCGGTGTACGGTTTGAAGCTTTTCAGTGCCATTGTTACCTCTTACCCGCCGAAGCGGTCCTGCTCAAAAAATTTCCGGCTAAATATTCTCCGCGTACTCGATCATTTTTTCGCCCGCGGCCAGCGTGACGTAGGCTTTCTTCCAGTCGCGCCGGTAACCTTCCGCGCGGCCGCGGCGGCGGAACTTGCCGTGAAAATTCGCCGTGCGCACCGTATCCACTTTCACTTTGAACAGCGTCTGCACCGCTTCCTTAATCTGCGTTTTCGTCGCCGCGGATGCGACCTCGAACACGACGGTGTGCTGCGTTTCCTTGGCCGCCAGCCCTTTTTCAGTGATCAGCGGGCGGCGGATGATTTGAAACACGGTTGTGGGCATGGCTCAGTCCTTCTTCTTCGCCGATTTCGTTTTGTGCGCTGTCTTCTTTTTCGAAGCAGCGGGCTTGCGCCGCGGTTTCTTTTCCGGCGCAGGTGTCGCCGCAGGTGCAGCAGCCAGGGACGCCGCAATTTGCGCCAGCGGAGCGCCCACTACGGTGTCCGTGGCGACCTCGCCGGGATGCAGCGCGCTGGAAAGCTTGAGCGCGGCAGCCTTGGAGACGATGAGGCCGTCGTGGCGCAGCAGGTCATACGGCTGCAACGCGGTGGTGGCCACACGCTTCACGCCTTCCAGATTGCGGCTGGCCAACTCCAGATTGCGCGTCTCGCCGGCTTCCACCAGCAGTACGGTGCGGCTTTCCCCGGCGAGCTTATCGAGCACCTGGCGAAAAGCCTTGGTCTTATGCGATTCGAGCTCGAACGCGTCCACCACGGTAAGCTTCTGCTCCGCGAGCTTGGCGGAAAGCGCCGAGCGCAGCGCGCCGACGAGAACCTTGCGCGGGATGCGGTAGCTGTAATCGCGCGGTACGGGGCCGTGCACGGTGCCGCCCTTGCGCCAGATCGGCGAACGTACGGAGCCGACGCGCGCGCGGCCGGTGCCCTTCTGCCGCCAGAGTTTCTTCCCGGAGCCTTCCACTTCGCCGCGCCGCTTTACCTTGTGCGTGCCGGCGCGCAGCGCGGCGAGGTACCAGCGCGAGGTCTCGTGCAACAGCGTGGGGTTCACTTTCGCGGCAAACACGGCGTCGGCCAGCTCGACCGAGCCCACCGTTTCGCCTGCCAGATTTTTTACGTCCACGACCGCCATAGTCTTCTCGCTTCCCGTTAACTGGCCTTGCGGGCCTTCTTCGAACGCCGGATCACGATGTACGCGCCATTGGGGCCGGGCACCGCGCCGCGCACCAGCAGCAGGTTTTCGTCGGCGTCCACTTTTACGACGCGAAGATTTTTCGCCGTGACGCGCGCGTTGCCCATGTGTCCCGCGGCGTGCTGGCCGGGCCACACGCGCGAGGGAAACGAACTCGCGCCGATGGAGCCGGGCGCGCGATGGAACATCGAGCCGTGCGTGGCGTCGCCGCCGCGGAAGTGCCAGCGCTTGACGCCGCCCTGAAAGCCTTTGCCCTTGCTCACTCCCGAAACGTCCACCAGTTCGCCGGGCGTGAACGAATCCACCAGCACGCGGTCGCCGACTTTGGTTTCGCCTTCTTCTTCCAGGCGCACTTCGCGCAGGAAACGCATGGGCGCTGCGCCGGATTTTTTGAAGTGGCCGGTCATGGGCTTGTTCACGCGCTGCGGCTTGATGAATTCGACCAGGCCGAGCTGCACAGCTTCGTAACCATCACGCGTTTTCGTGCGCTTTTCCACGACGACGCACGGGCCGGCTTGCAGCACCGTGCAGGGCACGGCCGTGCCGTCATCGGCGAAGACCTGCGTCATGCCGAGCTTGATGCCGAGTATGCCGTTGACTGCCATTTCCTTTTCCTCTCGCCTCTGTGCCGGCCTGAAGTCCCCTGCAGGGCAAGCCGGCGCTACACCGGGCGCAGCATGCTGCGCCCCTACAAACTATTTCGCGACGTGCTCGCGGCCGAAGGCTTTGATTTCCACATCCACGCCGGGCGGAAGATCGAGCTTCATGAGCGCGTCCACCGTGTCCGGCGTCGGCTCCAGAATGTCAATCAAACGCTTGTGCGTGCGCATTTCGAATTGCTCGCGCGATTTCTTGTCCACGTGCGGCGAGCGCAGCACGGTCCAGCGGTTGATGACCGTGGGCAACGGAATCGGCCCGGCCACGGTCGCGCCGGTGCGCTTGGCGGTGTCCACAATTTCCCGCGTGGACTGGTCGAGTACGCGATGGTCGTAAGCCTTCAGGCGGATGCGAATTTTTTCTCCGTAGGACATAGGTTTACTCGATGATCTCCGTGACGGCGCCTGCGCCGACGGTGTGGCCGCCTTCGCGGATGGCAAACCGCAACCCTTTTTCCAG
>DASYRO010000293.1:0-2307 GCA_036004385.1 Candidatus Acidiferrales bacterium | reverse complement strand
GGTCTGATGATTGACGGTCACACGCGCCTCGCGATACGCGTTGGTGAGCGCGGCGGGGTTGGTCGTGTCCGCGAGATATGAAAGGCCCTTGCGCTGCGCCGCGCCCATGCGCTCCGTGCCGCGAGCGAGCGATTCCGCTGCGACGCGTGCGGCTACTTCGTCATCCGCCGCGGCCATGAGGATGGCTCCCGCCGCGCCAATAACGGCCACGCGCTTGAATTGCGTCGAATCCATTTTGTCTGGCGTGTCCTGCGAGGAGTGGTACCACGTATCCGGCCACGTGCAGAAAATCACCGCGGGAATTCCCTGGTTCATGTATACGACGTGGTCGCTCGCGCCGTAGTGCTTGTCCACGCTGGCCCAGAACGGATCGTTGCTGCCGTTCGGCGCGACAATGGGCAGAGTGAAACGGTAGCCGTTGGCGCGATAGCGCACTCGCTCGATGTTTGTGTTCATCACGAATTCCATTAGGCTCGCGCCGATATCGTTGAGGAACGACGGAAAGCTGTCCGGTGTGCGGTTCATGGTAAAAATGCTTCCGCTGCGCGATAGGTGCAAGCCTTCCATGTCGAAATTGAGATCGGCGATCAGCCGCTTTTTGATATCGGCATGTTTGGTGAGCCACGCGTTCGTGCCGCTGATTTCCGGCACCCACAAGAAATGAATGTTGCGCTTGGGCTTGGGCAGTTTGCCTTCGTTGATGAGGCGAATCAGCGTGCGGCCCATTTCCAGCGTGACGGCGCAGCCCGAACCGTCGTCGTTGGCGCCTTGCTTCAAATAGCCCTCGTAGAGGTGGCCGGAAACGATGATGTCCTGCTCGGTCGAGCCGTCGCCGGGAATCATCGCGTGCACGGTTTCCATTTCGCCGGGCACAAAGTCGGCTTTCACCACTGAGCGCATCACGACTTTTTCGTTGCGCGCCCGCACGGCCAGCTCGCGGCCGATGCGCGGAGCGATCACCCAGCCGAATCCGGGTTTCTTGCCCTGCGGCGCGTTAGCCGAAATTCCCTGCGAGAGAATCATGTCGATGTCGCTGCCCGGGCGGAGGGAGTTGTAGGTGATGATGCCGGCGGCGTCGCGCTCGAACACGGCCATGCGTTGCAGCACATTCGCGCCGGCCGATCCGAGCACAATTTTGCCCTTCACGTCTTTGCCGGCGTAATCTTCCGCGCGGCCGCCGAAGCCCACGTCCACCAGCTCCGCGGTTACGTCGCCTGTCTCGCTGTTGCCGGCGATGGAGATGGCCACGTCATAGACGTCGTAGAGCTTGCGCGATTCCGGCTCCACGATCCACAGCTCCGCCTGTGACGCGAACCAGCTGCGGCCCTGCGTGGGAAACGTTTCGATCTCCACGTTGGCAAAACCGTATTCCTTGGCGAAGCGCGCCATCACTTCGCTTTCGCGGAAAGTGCCTTCGTATTCCGTCTTCGCGCGCACGCGCGGGTACGGCACCATTTCCAGCAGGTGATGCAGCGCGCGTTCGCCGGACGCTTCATTGATGATGGCGCGCATCTGCGCCGTGTTCAGCAGCGTGCGGTCTTCGCGCTCCTGCGGGTAGGCAACGGTTAGGCAGAACGCGGTTACGCAAAGAACGGCAAGCCACGGCGTAAGTCGTTTCATGTTGTTTCTCCTCGGACGGTGGAAAGATAAAGAACCGGCAACCGCAGGTAGGGACGTGAGGCCGACGCGAGGGGTTTCCACACGACTATGCGACTGACCCCACCCCCGGTTCGCTGGAATTGGGTTAAGTAAATGAAGAAATGGGAGTTGTGCGAAAATGTCTAGTCGGCGGCGTAGTCGGAAGTAGTCGCCGTAGTCGGCGCAGCGGGGGCCGATGCTCTCGCAAACTTCGGCGCGGGCGGCGGCTGATTGGACCGGGCGATGGGGGATGGCCGCGAATCGCCGTTTTAGTGAGGCATAGCGGAGCTGGCGCGATTGCCGAATGGCTACTGGCATTGTATGCTCATAGCTATTAAACGTGCTACATAGTAGCTCTTAGACAATACGGTGTCAAGCGAAAAATCAGGCTCGCGGAGGAACGCTCGCCCGGCCACGGTGCGTCAGCCGTACTTCTTGCGCCAGATTTCGATGAACTGGCGGACCGTGTCCGGGGCGTGGCCTCCGTAATGGTTGTTGGCGAAGGCGAAGATGTTCACGCTGCGCTGGTTGAATTTGGGGATGCTTTCGGCCCATTCCTCGAGCTCGCGGCGGCGGTTGACAATGGTCTTGTCCCAGGTCTTGGTCTGCTCTTCGATGCCCTTGCGGTCGCCGAGCCAGCGGATGTAGGTGAAGTCCGCGGTGATGGGA
>DASYRO010000292.1:0-4119 GCA_036004385.1 Candidatus Acidiferrales bacterium | reverse complement strand
GGCGCATGCCGCGGGGCGGGTGATTGCCATTGAATTGGACGCACCTCTGGTCGCCATGCTCGAGCGGCTCGCGGATGACAATTCCAACATCGAAGTGCACGGCGGCGACATTCTCGCGCTCGATCTGGAAAAACTTGGCCTGCGGCGCCGAACTCGTGGCGGCCGCGTTCACGTGTACGGCAGTCTGCCGTACTACATCACCTCGCCCATTCTGCGGCGGCTGTTCGAACATGCCGATGCGATTGAATGCATCTACGTCGTGATTCAATTCGAAGTGGCGGCGCGAGTGGCGGCGCGCCCCGGGCGGCGCGAGTATGGATTTCTCTCGGTGCTTACGCAGTTTTATTCAGAGGCGGAAATCGTGTTCCGAATTCCGGCGGGGGCGTTCCGGCCGCGTCCCGAGGTCGCGTCAGCGCTGGTGCGGCTTTCCATTCGCCGCGAGCGCCTGGATGTTGGCGACGAAGAAGAGTTTATCGCCTTCGTCGGCCGCTGCTTTGAACAGAAGCGCAAAACGCTGCTGAATAATCTGAAATTTCTCGCCGGCGCAGAGCGTGCCGCCGCGGCCATCCACGGAGCGGGATTGAAGCCGAGTGTGCGGGCGGAGGAGTTGACACTCGAAGAGTTTGTGAAGCTATTTTTAGAATTGGTTCATTGATTCATTTTTTCCTGGATCAATGAAGAAGTGAATCAATGGAAAAATCCAAAGAGAGATCCTTCGGCCCGATAAAAATCATCGGGCCTCAGGATGACAACTCTTGCGGCGCGTTACTTCGATTCATTGAGGGCGGCGACGAGGCGGTCGGGATAATCGGTCATGATGCCGTCCACGCCGGCGGAAATCAACGAACGCATTTGCTCCGGCGGATTCACGGTCCAGCAGACGACTTGCAGATCGCTGCGGTGCGCGTGCTCCAGCAGCGCAGGAGTGAACAAGTCGCCGCGCGGCGCGAGTTGCCGCGCGCCGATTTCCAGAGCGTGCTCGATGACCGCCTCGGGGCCGCCCTTGGGAATCGCGTCGAAGAGCAGGCCGGTCATCAGCGTGTTGTCCAACCGGCGGACGTTGCGCAGCACGCCGCGGCTGAAGGAAAGGATGACGGCGCGAGCCGCCTCGTTGGCGTCGCGCAGCGCGGCCACCAGCCCGTGCTCGATGCCCCACGCAGCTTCGTATTTCACTTCCAGAAAGAAGACGATGTCTTTCTCGCGCGAGAAGGCCAGCGCTTCTTCGAGCGTGGGAATGCGTTCGCCGGCAAATTCGGAGCCGAACCACGAGCCGGCATCGAGCTCCTTGAGCTGCGCGAGCGTTTGCTCTTTCACCGCGCCGCGGCCGTTGGTGGTGCGCTCGAGCGTGGCGTCGTGAATACAGACGAGCCGCGCGTCGCGGGAAAGGTGCAAGTCGGTTTCGATAAAGGCAGCGCCAAGCTCGACGGCGCGGCGAAATGCCGCCATCGTGTTTTCCGGCGCATGGCCGGACGCGCCGCGATGTCCTACCACCCAGGTGCGAGCCATGTTGCCGGATATCCTAGCAGAAAGATTGCCACGTCTGACGCCGGCGAGGGCGATTTGTGATTGAGTGCGTGTGTTGCGATTGACGGAGCGCGAACGCGCGGCGTCACGACGCGCTTTTCTGCCGGGAGCAAACGAGGTAGCCTTGGAACCGCGCGTATTTTTCTCGCTGGCGTCCGCGCGGTGAATCTTTATGTCTGAACTGGAACCTGTTTTCCCGGTGCCTGACGCAGGCCCATCGCTTCCGCGACGTTTGGGACTTGGCACGGCGACGAGCGTGATCGTCGCCAACATGATCGGTACGGGCATCTTCACGACGACCGGCCTGATGCTGGCGCACGTCGAAAGCGGCTGGCTGGTCTTGCTGGCATGGCTCGTCGGCGGGCTGGTCGCACTGGCCGGCGCGCTGAGCTACGCGGAACTGGCCACAATGATGCCGCACTCCGGCGGCGAATACGCTTACCTGCGCGAAATTTACGGGCCCCTGCCGGCGTTTCTGACCGGCTGGACGAGTTTCTTCGTGGGCTTTTCCGCGCCGGTGGCGGCTTCGGCAGTTGCGTGCGCGAAATATCTGACGGCGGCCGGAGTGCTGCGCGAATCATGGCTCGTGGAAAAAACCACGGCCGCGGGCATCGTGATTGCGCTGACGGCAGTGCATTACTGCGGTCTACGTGTCGGCGCGCGCGTGCAAAATCTTCTGACCGGCTTGAAGCTGTTGCTGCTCTTTGGACTCGTCGCCGTGGGCTTTGCCATTGGCCGGGGAAGCTGGGATTTTCTTGGCGCCGCAAGCGAATTCTGGAATCAAGGACGTCCGAGCCAGCTCGGCGTGACGCTGCTGCTGGCGATGTTCGCGTACAGCGGATGGAACGCCGCCGGGTACATCGGCGAAGAAGTGGAAGAGCCCGGGCGGACGCTGCCGCGCGCGCTGCTGCTGGGCACGCTCATCGTCACGCTGATTTATCTGCTGGTGAACCTGCTGCTGTTTTTTGCGGTGCTTCCCGGGCAATTGCGGGGGATCGTGCCAGTCGGCGAAGTGGCCGCCGTGCAACTCTTCGGGCCGGGCGCCGCGGCGATCATCTCCTCGCTCATCGGGCTCGGTCTGCTCTCCTCGCTCTCGGCGTACGTGCTGATTGGCCCGCGCGTCTACTATGCGATGGCGCGCGATGGATTGTTTTTCCGGTTCGCGGCGCGCGTACATCCGCGATTCCACACCCCGGGACTTTCCATCCTCGCGCAAGGCCTGTGCGCGCTGGCGATGATTCTAACCGGCACATTCGAGCAGTTGCTTACCTACATCGGCTTTGCGTTGGGAATTTTTCCCCTACTCGCAGTGGCGGGAGTGTTCGTACTGCGGCGGCGCGAGCCGGCGCGCGAACGGCCGTACCGCGTGTGGGCGTATCCCGTTGTGCCGTTATTCTTCCTTGTGACGATGACCACGATCCTTTTAGTGGGATTTGTCAATTCGCCGAAGACGTCGCTGATTGCGCTGGCGACGGTGGCCGCAGGCGTGCCGGCGTATTGGTTGATCGTGCGACGAGCACCGGCCAAGCGTGGCTGAAACTCTAATGGCGGGCTGAAGCCGCCCCTACAATTCCGCGAACAACTCATCGAGGCGTGCGAGGGCGTGCTGCAATTTGCCTGCCTGGCCGCCGAAGCCGATACGCAGGTAGCCGGGCATGGCGAATTGCTCGCCGGGCACGACGAGCAGATTTTTCCGCACACGCGCCGTCTCCGCTAATTCTTGAGTTGTTCCCTTTCCCTTGTAGCCGACCCACGCGATGGCGCCAGCCGAAGACGGAATGTGCGTGAGCAGACCGGAGTGGCGTTCGACCCACGCCCGCACCACGGTGTAATTTTCGCGGATGATGCGACGCGTGCGCGCAAGAATGCGATCGCGACGCGCGGGCTCCAGGGCCAGCGTGGCGAGACGCTCGGTGAGCATCGTCGGTCCGATGCTAGTGTAGTCGTGATAGCCCCAGAGTTTTTCGGCCATCTCCGCAGGCCCGACGGCCCATCCCGTGCGCAGGCCGGGCATGCCAAACGCTTTGGAGAAACCGGCGGTGCAAATCATTCGGTCGTAGCGACTGTAAAACGTCGGCGTCATCGCGCCGGCGAGTTCCGCGCCGCGATAAACCTCATCGGCCAGAATCCACGCGCCCACGCCGCCCGCAGCCGCGCAGATTTCGTCCATCACTTTTTCGCTGAGCACCGCGCCGGTGGGATTGCTCGGGTTGCAGATGGCGACGAGCTTGGTCTTCGCCGAGATCAAGCTGCGTAGTTCGTTGACGTCCGGCGCCCAGCGTAGATGCTCACGCAGCCAGAGCGGCTTGACCGTTTTGCCGAACGATTCCGCGATGCCGGCAACCTGCATATAATTCGGCTGCATGAAAATAATTTCGTCGCCGGGCTCGACGAGCGTCCACACCGCAAGGTAATTCGCTTCGCTACAGCCGCAGGTGAGGAGCACATTGGTCGCGGACGCGCCCGGATAAAGCGCGGCGATGCGCCCGCGCAGTTCTTCGCTGCCGTTGGTCTGCGGGTAACCGAGCGGAGTGGCCAGCACGCGGTCGCGCACAGCCGGATCATCGAGCAATTCGGCAGCGCTCAGCGGCTCCA
>DASYRO010000291.1:0-2372 GCA_036004385.1 Candidatus Acidiferrales bacterium | reverse complement strand
ACCGCCGCAGCGATCAGCGTGAGCAAGAATTTTTGTTCGCGCCGCGTCATGCCTGCCATTTCGTCATTACGATGCCCGCCTGAAGGCGGGCGCTACAACTTGCCGGGAAGGCTCGAAAGCCTGCCCCACAACCGAGCAGTGTAACCTGAATGTCAATGCGCTACCGCGGAGGCAAGAATCTTGCCTTCGCCGAGACGCTGCGGTATGCTCCGCGCGCTTTGGCCTGCGTTTCTCGAATGGCCCGTCGATGAAAAGACGCCTGCTGTGCGCCGCGTTGTGTGCGGCTCAGCTAATGCCCGCGGGCGTTGCTGCGCCACCGCGGCCGCGCGCAACGCAGGCCGCTCCCGCCGCTGTGCCGCGCTCCACGCTTTCCGAGCGCGTTGTCGCGTACCGGATTACCGCGCGGCTCGATGCGCAGAAGAAAACGATTGACGCCACGGAGACGCTCACCTACCGCAACCTTACCGGACGTCCACTGGACACCTTTCCGTTTCATCTGTACCTGAACGCGTTCCATCCGGAATCCACTTTTTACCGCGAGCTGCACCGCCAAGGCGGACGCAGCCCGTGGGAGGAAGAGCATCGCGGCTCGATCGAAGTGAAGAAGCTGGAAGTGGCCGGGCAGGGCGATCTCACCTCCGCCATCGAATTCATCCAGCCCGACGACGATAACGTGAAGGACAAGACGGTCTTCCAGGTGCGCCTGCCCAAGGCCATCGCGCCGGGCGCATCCGTGGAATTCCGCATCGTCTTCCAAGACAAATTGCCGGAAACGGTGGCACGCACGGGCTACGAGCGAGATTTTGTTTTCGCAGCGCAGTGGTTTCCTAAAGTCGGCGTGTGGTGGCGCGGCACATGGAACTGCCACCAGTTTCACGCCAACACGGAATTCTTCGCGGACTTCGGGACGTTTGACGTAGAACTGACCGTGCCGCAAAACTATATCGTCGGCAGCACCGGCAACGAAATCTCCAGTGTCGCCAATTCCGATGGGACCAAGACGCTGACCCTGCACGCCGAAGACATTCACGATTTCTCCTGGACCGCCGATCCCCACTTCCAGGTGTATGACGATTCCTGGCAGGGCAGCGCGGGCACGGTGAAGATTCGCGTGTTGATGCAGCCCGACCACGAACGCTCTGCTCCGCGTTACCTTCACGCGCTGAAAGGCACGCTGCAAAAATTCGACGAATGGTACGGGCCCTATCCGTACAACCGCATCACCGTGGTGGACCCTGCGCACGGCTCCGCCGCCGGCGGCATGGAGTATCCCACGCTCATCACCGGCGAGACGTCCTGGCTGATGCCGCGCGGCGTTCTACTACCTGAACTGGTGGTGGAGCATGAATTCGGCCATCAATACTGGTACGGCATGGTGGCCAGCAATGAGTTTGAAGATGCCTGGCTCGACGAGGGCATCAACAGCTACACGGAAGTGAAAATCATGGACGCGTTGTACGGCGCGGGCCGCTCGGCGATCAATCGCTGGGGCCTGACCCTGGGCGATGCGGACTTCCAGCGGCTGACGTATCTGATTGAGCCAGAAAGCGACCCCATGACGCGCTCTGCGTGGCAGTACATGAATGGCGCTGCGTACGGCGGCGTCACCTACGGCAAGACAGCCTCCGTGCTGCTCACGCTCGAAAGCATTATCGGCGAAGAAACGCTGCGCCGCGCCATTAGCGCCTATTTCATGCGTTACCGCTTCACGCACCCCACGGAGGAAGATTTTCTGAAAACGGTGGAGGAAGTCAGCGGTCAGAATCTCCGCTGGTATTTCGACCAGGCTGTGTATGGCACGCAGGTGCTCGACTACTCCGTGGAAAGCATCGTCTCCGAGCGCGCCGACTGGTTCGTGGAAGACCGCGAGGAAAAGAAGGGCGAGACAATCTATCGTTCGCATGTGCTCGTACGCCGCAGGGGCGATTTTGTTTTTCCGGTCGAGGTGGAAATCAAATTCGAAGATGGGGAAGCGCTGCACGAGCGCTGGGACGGGAAAGACCGCTGGATGCGCTTCACGTACCTCAAAAAATCACGTGTGGCTTCCGCCACGGTGGACCCAGGGCGCAAGATTCTGCTGGACCGCAATCTGTTCAATAACAGCAAGACGCGCGAAGCGGATTCCCGCGCCACGCGCAAGCTGACCAATCTGTGGCGCGTGCTGGTTCAGATGCTCGGCCAGGCGCTGGCCTGGCTGGCGTAGCGGCGGGTTTATCCCGCCGCCGCGAGGCCGGGGGGCGTGAAGCCCCCGCTACGAGGCTCGGAATCGAAATGAATGCGGAATCAAACGTAATCATCGCTGGCGCGCGGCTCGTCCTCCGCGGCTGGCGCGCGCTCGCCTGCGCCTATGTCGTAAGCTTGCTCTTGGGAAT
>DASYRO010000290.1:0-3764 GCA_036004385.1 Candidatus Acidiferrales bacterium | reverse complement strand
TACCTCGACTCTTCCCTTCTCGTGAAGGCTTATCTGAAAGAGGCCGATAGTGAGTCGGTCCTCGCCAAATTGGCTCCGTCGGAACGGACCTTTACGTCGTCTCTGAGCTTTGCCGAAATTCTTGCGGCCTTCGCAAGAAAGTTCCGGGAAGGACTCTTATCAACCGGCGACTGGCGCGCCGCGCGCGCGGAGTTTCGCCGGGACTGGGAACTGAAACTGAGTATCCTCGAGGTTAATTCGCAGACGCTCGCTTCCGTTGAAATGTTGGTCGCGCGTCATCCGCTGCGCGGCGCGGACTCGGTCCATCTCTCGACTGCTCTGTGCTTGCGGGTCAATGTTCGTGTCTCTCGCGGCATGGCTTCGGAAGATGCCGTACCGGAATTTTGCACCGCGGACAGGCGGCTGGCTGAGTTCGCAAATCTGGAAGGCCTGAAAGTCTTTCTACCCGCGTAGAGGGGCTGAGGTTTCCTGTTTGCTTGCCGACCGAATCATTGGTCGGAGCATTTTTCGAATCTCGAATATCGAGTTTTGTTCGTTTGGTGTTTCGAGCAGGAAGATATCGCCACCCTTGTCGTTGCGCGTGAATATAATTTTCTTGCCGTCTGCGGTCGCCACAGGATAGTCGAGCAGGATGCTGAAGGAATGATAGTTGGTAATGGGCTTAGGCTCGCCGCCCTGGAAGGGCACCACAAAAATATCCTGGTGGTTGCGCCCGAAATAAATGAACCGGCCATCCGGCGACCACGACGGATGGGAATCCTCGCTGACGCCGAACGTGAGCTGCCGCGCCATGCCTCCTGCGGACGGGATTACCCAGATTTTTCGGTCGTTCCCGTTCTGCCTGTAGAACGCCACCCACTGCCCGTCCGGGGAAAATGCCGGGTCGTGCGCTAGGCCTTCGTCGTTTTTGACCAACGTTTCGATTTTCCCGGTGCTCAGGTCGGCCTTCGTGAGCCCTTGTTCCAGGGTCTGCATCACGACGAAGCGATCGTCGGGTGAAATAGTGAAGAACGGATTGGTGCCTTCCACATAGAGGATTTTTGTCGCGTTTCCCGCCGCGATTTCATATCGCCAAACCGATTTGAAATCCCGACTCGTAAAATACAAATACCTGCCGTCGCGCGACCAGTGCGACGCCAGACCCGTCTGCACACCGCTGGAAACCTGAGCCAGGCTGCCGTCTTCCATACTCAGCAGCCACAGTCCCTGCGCGCCGCGGCGATTCGACGTGAGTGCTACCCACTTCCCGTCCGGCGAAGGGCTGGGGTTATCTTCCTGCGTCGTCTCTGATGTCAGGCGCTTGGCTTCGTGGGTCGCCAGGTTGTGTTGCCAAATATCCAGCGATACCTGCACGCTGCTGTATGCCAGCCGCGTGCCTGTCGGATCCGGGCGCGCGCTGATGTCGGAGCCTGCGCCGGCTGTCACCTGCTCGTAATCCATCAGCCCCGAGCCGTTGAACCGTGCCTTCCACAAATTCAGCGCGCCGCCGCGATCCGAAGAAAAATACAGCCATCGCCCGTCCGGCGACCAAGCGGGCATCAGCGCGGTGGAATCTCCCGTCGTCCCCGCCACCGGCGTGCCGCCGCTGCTCGGCATTACCAGGACTCTCCCTCGGATCACCCCTCCCCCAAATGAAGATCCTTTGCAGTAGGCGATCCACTTGCCATCCGGCGACCATGCCGGTGTTGTGACCGCGGCAGTCAGCTCTCCTGAGGCCAGCATGCGGGGTTCGCTTCCGCCGTCAATGCGGCTCACCAGCAGCACCCACTGACCGCCGCGCGAAGCTTGATAGACAAGCTGCTTCCCGTCTGGCGACCACGCCGGGTAGTACGCGTCTTCAGCGATGCGCCGTGCTGTGCCTCCGAGCGCAGGCATCACCCACACATCGCCGTTGCGCCCGGCGAAGAACGGCTGCGCCTGGCCCATGTTGAGCATCGTGGAAAGACGCTTCACCGGATACGCGCGCGCTGAGACAAACGCGATCTGACTCCCATCCAGCGACCACGCCGGCTGCGCATCATCCGCATCCGAATCCGTCAACCGGATCGCTCGGCCTCCTGAAATTTGCTGGACGTAGATATCCAGTTGTCCTGCGGCATCGGATACGTAAGCGATCGAGCGACCATCCGGCGACCACGTCGGTGAGTCTTCCAGTCCGGGCAACGCAGTGAACTGTATGACGCGCGCTGCCCCCGGCCCGCTTGGCGTTTTCATCATCCGCCATCCAAGCCAGCCCACCGCCGCCAGCAACACCACAATCGCGCCCGCCGCCGCAGGCATTTTCCAATCGCCGGCCGCGCGAGATGGCACTGCGGATTCCGTAGGCTCAGCGATGCGGCCCGATTCAAAATCGCGCCGCAGCCGCCGCAGATCCGTGGCCAGTTCCTCCATGGATTGATATCGGTAATCCGGCTCTTTTTCGAGCGCCTTGCTGACAATGCGTTCGAGTTCCGCCGGCGCATTCTTCGCCGCCGAACGCAAGCCGGGCGGCGTGTCGCGCAGGATTGCGGCCGCCGTGTTGGCCGCGGAATTGCGCTTGAAGGGAGAATTCCCCGTGGCCATTTCGTACAGCACCACGCCGAAGGAAAACACATCGCTGCGCGCGTCCGCTTCCTGTCCCTGCAAAGTTTCGGGAGACACGTACCCGGCTGTCCCCACTACGCTGCCGGCCACGGTCAAGACTTCATCCGTGACCGCAGCGTCCGCGGCGCGGCTCGGTTTCAGTTTGGCCAGACCGAAATCGGCCACCTTGATGTAGCCGTCTTCGCTGACCAGCAGATTTTCCGGCTTGATGTCGCGGTGAATCACGCCCGCGCGATGTGCGCGCGCTAGTGCTTCCGCCGCGGGCCCGGCGAAATCCAGCAATTTTTTCAGCGGAAGTCCGTGGGTTTCCAGCAGCCCGCGCAGCGACCTTCCGGGCACGTACTCCATGGCGATGAAGCGCTGGCCTTGCTCTTCGCCCAGTTCGTACACTGAAACGATATTCGGATGATTGAACGAAGACGCCAGCCGCGCCTCGGAAAGAAATCTCTGCAACGGCTCCTGCATCCCGGTGAATTTCTCGGAGAGCATTTTCAGCGCGACGCGCCGCCCCAGCACCGTATCCTCGGCCAGATAGACGACGCCCATTCCACCTTCGCCGAGGCGTTCGACAATCTTGTACTGTCGCAGCGTTCGCCCAATCATTTTTAGAATTTCACCCTTGACACGCATCTTAGGCCGGTCGTCTCTGCCCGTCAACCGAACCCGTGCGGTGGGGTGTTCCGTGGTGCGTGGTCAGTGTTCGGTGCACAGATGGGCCTTCGGTGTCATCTTTCATTTTTCTGATTTCGAGTTTCTGATTTCTGATTTTCTAGACGATGCCAAAGCGCCGGGCCACGCCAAAAATCGCAAATCCCAATCCGCTGAGAAACAGCAGCGGCAGCAGGTAGCTGGTCACTGCGGAAGGAATGGGGAAAGGAATCGGAATTGTAGTCTGAGGCGAGGCAAGATAATAGAGGACCGATGCGAGCAACATGTAGATCAGCCCACGGCGAAGTTCCGCGCCGCCGCGCCGCACGGTTTGAACTTGAATCTTTTCTGGAATCATTTCCCGGCAGTCGGGGCATTGCTTGACGCCTTCGTCCACAAACGTGCCGCAGTACGCGCACTGTCGCCGGGCCATTCGCCCTCCCCACTTGACCAATGGAGCCTACACCGCTCGGCGCGAGCCTAGTGGCGTTGCGCCGCCGTTGTCAACAAAAAGTCCTCATCCGTGGCGCCGG
>DASYRO010000289.1:0-9693 GCA_036004385.1 Candidatus Acidiferrales bacterium | reverse complement strand
CTCATCACCTTTTCGTGGGTCTCCTACTTCGCCAGCCAGCATCCGCATTGGAGTGCGCAGCAAAACTGGGCCGCCGGGATTCTAAGCAGCCTCCTGTTTTTTGCGTCAGTGCTCTTCCACGAGCTGGGACACAGCGTAGTGGCCATGCGCTACCAGGTTCCCGTAATTTCCATCACCTTGTTCGTCTTCGGGGGACTTGCGCGGATTGGCCGCGAAGCCAAGACCGCGGCGCAGGAGTTCAACATCGCCGTGGCCGGGCCGTTGGCCAGTTATTTCCTGGCAGGAGCGTTTTATCTGGTGGCCATCGTCACTCCCAAGAGCGGCTTGGTGAGCGCGATTGCGCTCTGGCTTTCGTTCATTAATTTCATCTTGGCGACGTTCAATTTGGTTCCGGGATTTCCGCTCGACGGCGGGCGCATCCTGCGGGCCATCGTGTGGAGGATCACCGGCGACTTCACGCGGGCTACCAAGTTTGCGGCCGCCGGAGGGCAGTTCATCGCCTACATGATGATCGTGGCCGGCGTGTACTCTGTGTTGACGGACAAACTCCTGGGACGCTTCGGCGGAATCTGGTGGGCGTTCATCGGATGGTTCCTTTTGAACGCGGCGCAGGAAAGCTTCGCGCAAGTGGCCATCCGCAACACGTTGCGAGGCGTCCGCGCGGGCGACATCATGAGCGCAGAGCTGCCCACGGTTTCGCGCAGTATTTCCGTGGCCGACTACGTGGATGAAGTCGTGCGCACGGGACGCCGCTGCCATCTCGTGCAGGGCGCGGGGGAAATCGTCGGGCTGGTCAGCGTCCACGCTGTGAGCCGCATCCCGCGCGAGGAGTGGGCCACGACGTCCGTGCAGGCGGCGATGATCCCGCGCGAGAAGGTGCACGTCACGTCGCCGCGGGAGCCCGTTCTGAAGCTACTCGAACGCATGCAGACTGAAGACATCAATCAAATGCCCGTCGTTTCCGATGGCCGCGTCGTGGGACTCATTTCGCGGGATTCGATTTTGCGGGTGATTCAGACGCGGCTGGAGATGGGCAAGGCGGAAGGATGAGGACGTAGAAAGAATTGAGTGATTTATGATTTGTGATTGAGGACCCGCAGAGTTGAGTTTTCTACTTCTTCTGAAATCACTCAATCGCAGATCGCTCCATCTTTTGCGCTGGTGGTTTGCCAGCGAATCACAAATCTGAAACCGCTACTTCGTGGATTGTGAGTTGGAGAGGGAAACGGCGCCGGCCTTAGCGACGCGTGTCGGCTCGGCGTAGCCGGGCCGCTTCGGCTCGGACTCAGCGTCGATCGTGGCCGGCGCGGCCTTGGCTTCTTCGTGGTATTCCTCGTCGGTATTGACGGCCCACAGGTCGTGGTCTTCGCCCATGATATTTCGTGCGGCGTAGAGCGCGGTCATCATGGAGTGGTCCTGGTTATTGTATTTGTGCATGCCGTTGCGGCCGACGAGTTGAAGATTGGGTAGGTTCTGTTCAATCCACCGGCGGATGAGCTGCACCTGCTCGTGCCAATCGGCGTCGTACATGGGATACGCCTTGGGCATGCGCACCACACAGCCGTCTTCGATTTCTTCTTCCCTGGCCAGGCCCAGCGCGGCGATCTCTTTTTTGGCCATGGCGATGAGCTTGTCGTCGGGGGCAGACCACAGCTCGTCGTTCTCGAAGACAAAATATTCCATGCCCAGGCAAGTCTTGCTGGGATCAGGCACCATGGCCGGCGACCAATTCTTGAAATTCTGGATGCGGCCGACCTTGACTTTGGATTCGTGCACGTAGATCCAGTTATCCGGCGCGATGTCCTGGCGGTTGACGATCAGGCTGACGATAAGAAAATCGCGATAGCGCAGGCTGTTGGCGGCCTTGTGCACGGCCGGCGGCGCGGGCGGATCCAGTGAGTTCACCAATTCACGGATGGGCATGGAGCTGATGAAGTGCGTGCCTTCGAATTTCTCTTCGCCGTTAGGGCCGCGCGTAACCAGATGTGTCACTTTTGTGCCGTCGTGCGCGATCTTGACGACCGGCCTCTGCATGAGCACCGGATAGCCGCGCTCCTTCAACATGTCCGTGAGCGTCTCCCACATCTGTCCCGGACCGCGCTCGGGATAATGAAATTTGTCAATCAGCGTCTTGACCTTGGGCTTTTTCTGTCCGAAGAGCGCGTTCTTGATGGCCGTTGTGAGCGAGAGGCCGCGAATGCGCTGCGCGGCCCATTCCGCGCGGATTTCGGTGCACGGCACGCCCCACACTTTTTCCGTGTACGTCTTGAAGAAAATCTCGTAGAGGCGTTTGCCGAAGCGGTTGGAGACCCACTCTTCGAGATTGTCTTCCTTCGGATGCGGATTGACGCGCGACCATGCGTAACTGGCCACGATGCGCAGCGCTTCAAATAGGCCCAGGCCGAACAGCGCGTTCTTCGGCTTCAGCGGGTAGTAGAAAAATTTATTGCGGTAGTAGATGCGCGAGAGGCGCGGTCGTTCCAGGAACTGTCCGTGCAGAATCTCTTCCCAAATCTGATTGACCTCTTCGCACTTGCTGAAGAAGCGATGGCCCCCGATATCGAAGAGATAGCCCTTGTAGTTGACCGTGCGGGAGATGCCGCCGACGATGTTGTCGGCTTCCAGAACCACAGCCGGGACGCCGTGCTTGGAAAGTTCATAGGAGGCGGTCAGCCCGGCTGGACCACCACCAATGATGACAACGGATTTCCCGTCTGCGGAGCCAGAATTCATCAGCCGTCTCAGTCAGCGCATAAACTTCCCACGCTGTGCATGCAATTCTCCATTGACTCCCGAGAGAAGTCTATGGGACGAAAGTACTTATTGGTCGGGTACTAAAGCGAGGAATCAGGGCAAGTAGTGAAAGAGATTACCACTTGTTGCCCACGGGTCATTCCTGGAGCAAGCCGTCCAGACTTCCCCACCTTTGATAGCACCGCGCCGGCAGATTATAACACTTCCGCATTACGCGGCTCCATGGCGCACAGGATTCGGCCTGAGTTCACTCTGACGCCGCAACCCGCGCGTAATTTCCCTCCGGCTGGCCGCGCAGACGGCGAATCCAGCGGCGCAGCGCGACGTAGCGCACAAAGCCTTGGGTGAAAAGCGTGCGGAAGCGGGCCATGCTGCGAACGTAATGCGCGTCCACACGAGGCAGCGCATAGCGGTCGGCGTCGGGTTCGACGACTCCAGCGCAGGTCGAGCACGCTCCTCTGTAAAGACTTGCTACCGCGCCGCATGCCTGTTCATTCCAACGCCCGTACGGATAACAAAAGAACTCCGCCTTCCGTCCGATCCGCGATTCGATTTCGGTCTTGCTGCCTTCCAGTTCGTCCAATAGTTGTCTCACCTCGAGCTTGGTGATATTGGGATGCGTCACGCTGTGCGAGCCGAACTCAATTCCTTTCTCCGCAAGTCCGCGGATGTCCGGCCAATCCATGAGCGGCTGCGGCGCGACCCACGCGGGCTGGCCGGCCCAATCGTTTTTTCCGCCGACATATGCCGTAGGCAGAAAAACGATCGCCGGCAATTTCAAGCGCAAAAGCACAGGCGCGGCCGCGATGTGGAAATCGCGAAATCCGTCATCGAAGGTGAGCACGACAGCCCGCTCGGGGAAGGACTTGTGGTTTGCGAGAGCAGTCACGATTTCGCCGAGCGGCACGACATTTGTGTTTGCCTTGAGCCACTCCATCTGCTCCGCAAAAACTGCGGGGGGGATTTCCAGCGGCGAAGGGCCGTCGGCGACGGAGTGATACGTGAGGATGATGGGTTTGTGCGCGGCGTCCATCGCGGTTACTCCACGTAACCGTTCGGATGGCGCTGGCGCCAGGCCCATGCGCTGGAAAGGATTTCGTCCAGGCCGTGGCGCGGCGTCCAGCCCAACACTCGGCGGGCGGTTTCATGGCTGGCGACGAGCGCCGGCGAATCGCCGTCGCGCCGGGGATGATTTTTCACCGGCACTTTCTTCCCGGTGACGCGCTCCACTCCGGCGATGACTTCACGCACAGAGTAGCCGCGATTATTGCCGAGATTGAAGACGTGCTGCGCGACTGCGCTGCCGCCCAGCAGCGCTTCGAGCGCGAGGATGTGCGCGTCGGCAAGATCAAGAATGTGGATGTAGTCGCGGACGCAGGTGCCATCCGGCGTTGGATAATCCGTGCCATAGAGTTCGGCATGCGCGTGGAGTCCGGCGGCCACGTCCAGTATCCGCGGAATCAAGTGTGTCTCCGGCTGATGCGCTTCCCCGCAGCGTTCCGTGGCCCCGGCCACATTGAAGTAGCGCAGCGCAATCCAGCCGAACGGCGCGCCGCCGAGGCTCGCGCCGGTGTCGGCCAGAATCTGCTCGCACATCAACTTGGTCCAACCATAAGGATTAATGGGCGCTACGGGACAACTTTCGCTGATGGGATTCTCTTTAGGAATTCCGTACACCGCCGCGGTGGACGAAAACACGATGGCGCCGACGTCCGCCGCACGCATCGCGTCCACCACGTTCATCAGCCCGACGACATTCTGCCGGTAATAGCGCAGCGGTTGCTGGACGGATTCGCCCACAGCAATGAGCGCGGCAAAGTGCATTACCGCATCGAAACGATGCCCGCTGAAAATGCGCGCGAGCGCATCACGATCCTGAATGTCCGCATGGATGAATTCCGCGCCGGAATGAATCGCGCCGCGATGGCCCTGGGAGAGATTGTCGAGCACGACGGTACGATGACCGCGCGCGAGGAGAAGTTCCGTCACCGCGCTGCCGATGTACCCCGCTCCGCCGGTGACTAAAACCTCAGCCATCGCCTGGGCCTTTCAAGTGAATTCTGCGTGAATGGATCGAACAGCTCGATGCATGTACGTAATTGCAGCATGCAGTGAATCGGTGGGGCATTCAGGCGCGCGCAACTTTGTTGTAAACCGCTCCCAGCACGCTGCCGATGATCAGCCCGACGGCAAAGCCGTAGGCGAACCCGACCAGACTGCCCAGGTAGGAGACGCTGTAGCCGGGGAAAAACTGCGAGAGCAGCGCAAGGTGCTGGCCCATGTCCGGGCCGCCTTTGATGACCAGAATAATCGTAGCCAGAAACAGCCCGCCGCCCATCAGCGTGCCCAGCACAAAACCCAGCAGCTTGGCATTCAAACCGACTACGGCCTTGGCGAGTTGTTCTTCTTCGCGGAGCATGGTTCGCACCCCTCAGTGGCGATTACATGTGATCCAGAAAGTCGCCGTACTCGTCCATTTCCGCGCGCGAGCGCACAAGCGTCAGCCAGGCCCACACAATCAGATTGCGCGCCACGGCGAAACCCCAGCCCAGCAGAAACCCCGCGCCGAATCCCCACAGCAGCCCGATAAAGGCGCCGGCGAACGTCACTCTATAGCCGAAAAAGTATTGGCCCAGAAGTGCCAGATTCGGACCAATGGGGTAGCCGCCCTTGAGCAGCAGCGCCATGGTCATCGTGAAAAGTGTGCCGCCACACACCACGCCGCAGGCCACGCCCATCGCCGTGCGATGCATGGGCGCAAACGCCAGCAGCAACGGGCTGGGAAGCTGCTCTTTAGGTTCCTCTTCAGCCACGAGTTGTTCCACCGCCGTGCGTCCGAGCCGCACGCGCACCCGCAATTCTACTCTGGTTTTTGGCAGAAGTTCCATGTTCGCCTTCTCTCGACGCCCGGGGCTGAGCTTCGGTTACGCCTATCTTACTGCCGAATGGGTTCCGGCGGATACTCCAGAGAGAGCCGGCCAGGCGCCTCCCAGGGGAGATCGCCGAATTTGCGCCGCGCGGTTTCTTCCACCGCTTGCAGATACATCTCCAGGTGCGCTTCCTCGGTCCAGCGCTCGTTGTACTTGCGCCAGCCGCGCTCGCCCATTTCGCTGCGCAACGCGGGATCCGTGCGCAGGCGCTCCATCGCCGCCAGCAACTCCTCCGGCGTGCGATACAGAATGCCGCCCTGGCTTTCCTCGACGACTTCCTCGACGCCGCCGAGGGCGTAGGCGATTACGGGCGTACGCTGCATGTACGCCTCCAGAATAATGATGCCGAAGACTTCGTAGCAAATCGATGGTACTAACAGACTAATCGCGTGCCGGTAGTACGAGCGCAGACGCTCCTGCGGCGTATTGCCGAGGAAAACCACGTTGGACATGCCCGCTGCCATTTGCTTCAATTCTGCTTCGTAATTCCCAGTGCCGGCAATGATGAGGTCGGCGTGAGCGTAATTCCGAAAAATCGGAAACAGATTTTGCACGCCCTTGATTTTTTCTAGCCGTCCGACGAAAAGAAAATACGGCCGCGGGTGCGGTGATGCATCCGCGGCGGGCCGGGCGATTTCCGCGAGCGGCACAAAGTACGGCACGTGCTCGATGGGATGATCGAACCCTCGCTCGTGGTGCATTCTGCGCGTGAAGCGGCTGGGAGAAATGAACGCGTCCACCGGCGCGACGCATTTTTCGAGCAGATTCGTATACCGCCACCACTGCGGCGGGCGGCGGAATTTCAGCGTGCAGGTGAAGCACTCCGGCTTGTCGCAGAGCCGCTCATTATTTTTCCAGAGCACGTGCATGGGGCAGACCAGCCAGTGCTCGTGCGTGGTGTACAGCTTGATGAAATCCTTGTAGTCCGGCTCGAGCAGCAGCGCCTTGGGGCCGAGCAGCGAAATGTTGTGATAGTGGATGACGTCAAATTTCTTGCCCAGCATGACTTCGCGGATGCGGTTGGTCTTGAACCACGTGCCGCCGGTCTGCTGGGTGAGCAGCGGCGAGAGCATGCCCCAGCCGCTGCGCAGGGTATGCACAGTGACGTTGGGATGATTCGGGAATTTCGCCGTGGGCGTGCGCGGCTCCAGCACGTGATAGCTATCCGCGCAATGAATGATGTCCACCTCGTGTCCGCGTCGCGCCAGCGCATTCAGCAGGCGATACAGGTACATCGCGTCGCCGCCGAAGCTGTACGGCGGATAGAAAATCGAAAGATGTAGGAATTTAAGCGGTCGCGGCACGTTGTTCGAGCACCTCGTCAAAAATCGCCAATAATTGCCGCGCTGAATTCTCCCACGACAATTTCGCGGCGGCCGTCAGACCCGCGGCGCGCATGCGTTCGCGACGGCAGGAGTCCGTTAAGATGGACACGACGGCGTTGGTCCAGCCGACAAGGTCTTCCGGCTCGAGGATGATGGCGCCATCACCGAGCAGATCGGGCAACGGGCTGCGCGTCGTGGCCACCACCGGCGCCCCGCACGCCGCGGCTTCAACGGCCGGCAGGCCAAATCCTTCGCAGAATGACGGCAGCAGCAACACCTGCGTCAAGTTAAGTAGCGCGAGCAAGTCATCGTCGCGCAAGTAGCCGGTGAAAACTACTTTTTCGGCGAGACCGGCGCGCTGGACCTGTTCGCGCAAGTCCTGGTAGCAGGAAAAGAAAACGTCGCCTTCGTAGTCGCCCCCAAAGACCATCCGCACATCCTCGAATCCGGAGAGTTTTTGCAGCTTACGCAAGACGTCCACCAGCAGCGAAAGATTTTTGTGCGGGCTGAATCCGCCGACATAAGTGAGGAAGCGCGTCCCTGGAGTGAGGCCGAGGCGCTCGAGCAGCGGCGTGGGCTGTGGATTTTCCAGCGCGCGGAAAACGGGGTCGCTGGCTTCGTTGACCACGCGCAGACGGTGCTCCGGGATGTGCAATTGCTCGGCAAGGCAGCGGCGGGAATAATCGGACACAGTGAGCACCAACCGGGCCTGGAAACATCCCAGCCACACTTTGGCCCGCCAGAAAACCTTCGAGCGCAGCGATGGGAAGACGAGCTCGGGAAACAATTCAGGGATGACGTCGTGGATGGTGACCAGTTGCGGCACGCGGCTGGTCATGGGCACGTAGCTGTACACCGATGGGAAGAAAAACAAATCCAAATCGGCGCTGCTGAACGCGCGGCTGCATGTCCACAGGTCTTGCAGGGAGCGGCTGCCGTCAGCCGCGGCGGCTTTCACCGTGGGCACAGCAGACGCCACGCGGATAATTTCGACGCCCTCGGGAAACGGAAACTCCTCCGACGCGTCGTCCACGAAAAAGAAGTATCGGTTCGAAGTGTCTAGAGCCACCGCGGGACGCAAGAGCGCACGCGCAAATCGTCCGTAGCCACGGCGGTTGGTCCAGCAGGTGGCGTCCACGCCGATGCGCATGGCTACTCCTGCCTCCCCCGCCCCGCCGCTGCCGACTGGGAGTAAGCCGTCCGGCCGGCAACTCCCATGGACCCTGCGCTGCTGAGGCGTGGGTCCGTCGGCGAGCCGCGGAGTTTGTGCGCGATGTTGCAAAGGACGAAGACCGCGCCGCTGTAAAAATAGTAGGTCCAGTGAGCCAGCGCGGCACCGCAAGCAAAGAGCCACCCGCGGCGCGCGGCGAACCATCTGTACACCGGCCAGTTCAATGCGATGAGCAGCACGACGATGGCACCGATCGAAGCCAGATGTAACATGGCGGAAATCCCCGGCAGCCATCCAAACGCCGCCGCCGGCAGCGCGAGCATGCTGAGGACGAGCAGTCCCACCAGCACGGCGCTCACGCGCGAAGCCAGCGTGAGGTTGAGGTCCGCCGGAAGCGTGCGCGATTGCAGGATGAGTTTCGTCCAGGGCACCGCGCGAAGCATGATGTCCGCGCGGAGCAGCCCGCGCACAGTCCATTTCTTTAGGTGCTTCACTTGAATTTTTTTGTCGAGCAGAATTTTTCCGCCGGCGCGCCAGATGCGGAAGCCAAGGTCAATGTCCTCAATGGAAGGATGCGGATAGCGCTCCGTGTCGAATCCGCCAAATTGAAGAACGACGTTCTTGCGGATAGCGCCGCAGCCCGCCCAGAACGTGGATGCGCGCTCGCTGGCCATCTGGTGCACGTAGTGGTGCATGAGATTTTTGTATTGCGAAAGAAAATCGCTCCACGCGGGCCTTTCGTCATACGAGCCGAACACCGCGGCGAGCTCAGAGTCGGCGGCGAAATCCGCGGCGATTTGCGCGAGTGTCACCGGCGCAACGACGACGTCGGCGTCTATGAAAACGATGATTTCGCCGCGCGCGTGGCGCACACCCAGGTTGCGTCCGCCGCCGGGGCCGAGCTTGCGCGGCGTACGCAGATACCGCGCACGAAAGCCTTCGACTATCTGACGGGTATTGTCCGTGGAGCAGTCGTCCACGACAATGACTTCAAAATCGGTGAATTGCGACGTGCGTAGGGCATCCAGGCAGCGCGGGAGTTGCAGCTTGCCGTTATGAACGGGCACGATTACGCTGAGATGAGGCTTCTCCAACCGGGGCCCTTCTTTCGCACAGACAGACTGCCGCACGGAAATCTTGGCAACCGAGTCTCCAATGCAGATTCTAGCAAGCGATTCATAAATATACACTTAGAATTGACCGAGCACCGGAATCGAATGAATTCGCCCACCGCACACACCAAAATATGCAAATAATTGCGCGGTGAGTGCAAGCATCTGCAGTAGGCATGAGGAATATACGAATCCAAGACGCGTCCGCTCAGGCGTGGGAGCCAGCAGCTGATTGCGCGCGCTGATACTCGACGACCTTGTGGATAATTTCGTTTAGCGAGGTCTTCGGCTTATAGCCGATGAAGCGGCCGATTTTCTCCAGCGAGGGCACGCGGCGGAGCATGTCTTCGAAGCCGGCCTCGTAAGCCTTATCATACGGTACGTACACGATTTCGGATTTG
>DASYRO010000288.1:0-4412 GCA_036004385.1 Candidatus Acidiferrales bacterium | reverse complement strand
GCGAGCACAGAAGAAGAGCTGAAACTGCGTGCAGACGAATCCGCGGCGAACTCATGAAGTGGACTTACTCCGGCCTGCCTTGAGCGGAGCCGAAGGGAAGGACTGCGCCCGGGCGGCGGGGATGTCGCGGCGCGGCGGCCGCACTACGCCGCCCGTCACCTTCTCGACTTCCGCCAGCACCAGCGCGGCTTCTCGTTCCAACGCCGCATGCATTTCCTCGAAATCGGCTTCGGAAAACTTTCCGGCGCGGTGCTCGAATTTGAGGTCGCGCAGGTTCTCGTAGATGGCATCGCGGCGTTCGAGCAGGCTATCCAGGCGCGAACGATGCGGCGCGGAATCGCGCGCGTCCGGCTCGATGTAGAAGATGAAAATCAGCGTGGCCGCGGCCAGCGCGAGACACGCAATGACGATTCCCGGTTCCATTTTCACTCTTTTCGAGCGCGCTTTTCGCGCTCAATCTTTCCCGGACTTACCGTCCGCCTCTTCGATTTCGTCCTCGAGCGCCATGTCGCGCCGCGCGCGTTCCAGCATTTCCGGCGGAATGTCCGGACCTGAGCTGGGAATTCCCGCAACCGCGGGAGTCTGATGCCGCCAACGCAGCAGAAGAAATCGAATTATTAAAAAGCCCACCAGGAGGGCAAAAAACGGCATCACCCAGGCCACCAGGCTGAAATTTTTCATGGGGGGCTGGGCCAACACCTTTTCGCCGTACTGCTGCACGAATGATTGCAGCACCAAATCTTCCGGCTCGTTCCGCGCCAGGCGTGCGTCCAATTCTTTCAGCATGGCCGTGGACATCGAGCAGCCCACATGGTTGCACTCGACGAGTATCTGATTGCAACCGCACATGCACATCAGGCGCTTGCCGAGTTTTTGCGAGCGCTCGCCCTGCCCCGGAATCTGCGCGCCGCCCGGAGCGGCAAACACGACCAGCCCCGCCGCAAGCAGCGCAGCGTAGAGCCACGTGATGCGTTTAGTCTGCCGAGCCATGAGATCCTGACCGCGTCAGCAACGAATGCGGCGCGGGTTCCGCCACCGCCGGCGGCGCCGTTTCTGCTACGCTCTTCAACGCCAGCACTGGCTGGCGATTAGGGAGCAGCGCCAGACCGGTGCCCATCACTACGATCAACCCTCCCAGCCAAATCCATTTCACCAGCGGGTTCAGGTAGACGTGGATAATCGGCTGATTGTTTTCGGGGCTGCGCCCCGCATAGACGACGTAGAGGTCTTCCTTCAGCGTCGAGTAAATTGCCACCATCGTGCCGGACATTTCGTTGGATGGAAAAAAGCGCTTCTCCGGAAAAAGCGTGACGAGAGGCTGGCCGTTCTTCAACACTTCCACGGTAGCGCGCTCGGCAGTGTAATTCTTCGCCGGGCGCTGCTCGAACATCTGCATGTTTAACGTGTACGGCCGAATCTCCATGCGCGAGCCCGGACCCATCTCCATCTGCTGATCGCGGTTGAACGCTGCGCCGGAAATCCCGATGAAGATGAGCACGATGCCGAAGTGCACGACGTAGCCGCCGTAGCGGCGCGTGTTGCGCATGGTCAGTTGCCCGACCGACGAAAAAATGTTCATGCCCGTGCGCGACGAAATGACTTTCGCGCCGCGGAAGAATTCTCCAAAAATCGTCAGCGTAACGAATACCGAAAGAATCAGACAGGTGACGGCGAATATATCGCTGAATCCAAGCGGCCAGGCAATCGCCCCGGCCACCAATCCAGCCGCCAGCGGCCAGCCGAAATTGCGCTTCAGACTTTCCAGCGACGTGCGCCGCCATGCAAGCAGCGGGCCCACGCCGGTGAGGAAAAGCAGGAAGAGCCCGATGGGAATGTTCACTTTGTTGAAGAATGGTGGCCCCACGCTGATCTTGCTTCCCTGCACCCATTCCGAAATCACCGGAAAGAGTGTGCCCCAAAGCACCGCGAAGCACGCGGCGAGCAGGATGAGGTTGTTGAAGAGAAAGCTGGATTCGCGCGACACCATGGAGTCGAGCTGGTTGTCGCTTTTCAGATAATCGCGGTTCTTGAAAAACGCCAAGCTGCACACGGCCAGCGTCAGCAGGATGAAGCCCACAAACCACGGCCCGATGGCGGACTGCGCAAACGCGTGCACGGAACTGACCACACCGCTGCGCGTCAGAAACGTTCCTAGAATGCACAGCAGAAATGTGGTGAAGACCAGCCAGACGTTCCAAACCTTCAGCATGCCTCGTTTTTCCTGCATCATCACGGAATGGAGGAACGCGGTGCCGGTTAGCCACGGCATCAACGACGCGTTTTCCACCGGGTCCCATCCCCAGTACCCACCCCAGCCGAGCACGGCATACGCCCAGTGCGCGCCCATCAGGATACCCGCGCTCTGGAAACACCAGGCAATCATCGTCCACTTGCGCGTGATGTGAATCCACTTTTCACCGGGATATCTGCCCAGCAGCGCGGCGAGCGCGAATGCAAACGGGATGGTGAAGCCTACATAGCCCGTATACAGCGTCGGCGGGTGCGCCACCATTTCCGGATATTGCAGCAGCGGATTCAGCCCGCTGCCATCCGGCAGCGACGCCAGCCGCATCAGTCCATTGGCGCCGGCCGTGCCGAGCACCTGGAACGGGCTGACCACGAAAACATTCAGCGCCAGAAAAAACGTCTGCACGCTCGCAAGGATCACGCCCACATAGGGCATCAACTCCGGATGTTTGCCGCGATTCGTGAATAGTACGAAGAAAGTGTAAATGGAGAGAATCAAGCTCCAGAACAGCAGCGAGCCTTCTTGCCCGGACCACAGCGCGGCCACTTTGAAAAATGTTTCCAGGTCGCGATTGCTGTGCGAGGCGACGTAGGAAACAGAGAAATCATCGGTCAAGAAAAGGTAAAGCAGGCTGGCCGCTCCAATCATCACCAGCAGGCAGACCGCGATGCCCGCGTGGCGGGCGCTTTTCTGAATCAGGGGATTGCGGGTGCGGATGGCGATGATGCCCGCGACAATCGCGTACACGGCGCAGGCAAACGCCAGCAGAAGTGCAAATGATCCGAAGAGATCCATGAAATATTTCGGCCGCGCTGAGAGCAGCCAGTTCCCCGTGAGCCCTCAGCTCTTCCCGGATGGTGATGATGCGGGTCGCTGCTCGGTCTTACCTTCCCCGGGCTTTTTCTCTCCAGGAACCGCTTCGTACTTGGATGCGCACTTGGCCTGGACTTGTTCGGCGACGAAGTGCCCGTCGGGCATCTTCTTGCCTTCAACCAGCGCTTGCGAGCCGTCCACAAACGTGTCGGGCAGCGGGTCGCGCCCCACGTAGCTCACATTTAGTGACTTCCCTTCCGCCTCCAGCACGAAGTCCACTCGCCCGGGCAGGCGCTTGATGGAACCCGCCCTGACGTCCCCACCCACGCGAATGCGATGCCGCGCTGCCGAACCTTCCAGCGTCGCCAGCTCCTGGACGGTGTGGTAGTACGTCTTGCTTTCGCTGACGCCGACCCAGCCCAACCAGCCCAGCGTGCCAAGAATTACGGTGGACGCAATCGCGAATTTGCCCGGCTTATTCACACCATCCCCCGCCTTGCGCCCTGTGGGCGTTCGTCTGCTCCGGTTGCGCACCGAAGTTTAGCACAGTTGCGGATTGAACTCACTCAGGCAGCGCCGGCCATCCACGGGTAGCGGCTCGCAATTTCTGCCAGGCCGCTGCGAAATTGCGCCTGCGCGCCGGGGTTGTCGGGATGCGGGAAGTGCAGAGGCAGTCCGTTGTACAGGATCAGGCGGTCCCCCAAGCTCGCGTGTTGCAGCAGAGGGATGAGGTGCCGGGTGCGCGTCGAAAGCAGAATAATGTGTTTGGGCTTGTAGGAAAACTGGATCCGCCGCACGATCGTCGCGCCATAACGATGCGTCAGTTCCAGCGCGCTGGCCTTGGCCGTGTGCTCGCGAACTCCCGGCACGATATCCGCCACCGGGCATTCCAAGCAATCGGCAAGAAATAAGCCGCGCTTTTGAAATTCCGCCAAGCACGCCGGCGCGTCATCCGCTTCCGGCGGTCGAATTCGCAATCCGGTCATCAACTCGTCAAACAGAGCGCGGGAATATCTTCCGCGGTCTTGGCGACGCTTTGCTGGAAAATAGAAGTAGTCTTCCAGCAGCTCCGGAGGCGCCTCCGCGAGAAACAACGCCTGGATGTGAATGGGACGGTAGAAAGTTGCTAACTCAATCCGACGGATGCGCAGGGCAATGTGTTCCGGCGTCGCCGGCAGCCCGCAGCCGTCGCATTGCGCTTCTGCCATGGGAGTGAAGGCGGGACGGCTCCATCGTAGCCGGAGGGGTTGCTCGCGTCAATCAAGCATGGGCCAGAGTTTTAGTTTCATTCATTCAGTTTGGACTTCAAGCACCAGATGAGTTCGGGCGATAGGGCGGTGATGGCCATGCC
>DASYRO010000287.1:0-3559 GCA_036004385.1 Candidatus Acidiferrales bacterium | reverse complement strand
CTTGACCGACGGACACATTTCCTGGATGGCCAGCGTATCTTCCAGCGTGAGCGGTTTGCGCATGCGCTCTTCGGGTGTCAGCCGGCCGGAGTGAAATCCCAGCGGTAGCTTGTACACCCACAGCGTGTCCGTGCCGAAGTCATCAAGGAAGCCGCGAATGTCGCGGTCCAGGCCGACGAGGATGGATGCCACGGAAATCAGCGCGGTGATGCCGATGACCACGCCGATGACGGTGAGGAACGAGCGCATCTTGTGCGCGCGCAACGTCTCCAACGCCATCTGCGCATTTTCGCCAAGTACCAGTTTCATTATTCCGGCCCCGTCATTCTTCCGAACTGGTTGCCTTCGACTGTCATCCCGAGCCCGGATGCATCGGGGCGAGGGATCTGCTTTTCATATCGCTCTTTCTCAGCTTACGTCTCAAACCTCAAAGCCTCAATCGGGTCCAACTTCGCCGCTTTGTTTGCCGGATAAATGCCGAAGAATAGGCCGACCGCCGTGGAAACGCTGAGCGCCACCGCCACGGCCGAAATCGGAACCTTCATGGGCACCGAGGTCGTGGAGTCCACCAGCACGGCAATCAACCACGCCACCGTAATCCCGATGGCGCCGCCGAACGCGGAGAGCACGGACGCCTCCACGAGAAATTGCATCAGGATGTCGCGGCGCCGCGCGCCGACCGATTTGCGGATGCCGATTTCGCGCGTGCGTTCGGTGACGCTGGCCAGCATCACGTTCATAATCACCACGCCGCCGATCACTAAAAAAACGGACACGATACCCACCATGCTGGCGGCAATCGCGCCGGTAAGCTGGTTCCACAGGCCCATCACCGTGTCCGACGCGATGATGCCGAAGGAATCTTCTTCGTTGGGACGCAAGTGGCGCCGCGCGCGCATGAGCACGCGCGCTTCTTCCTGCGTCCGCGCCATCCATTCCGGGCCGCGCGCCTGAATGTTGATAGAAAGGCTGCGATCCTTGCTACCGTAAATTTTCAGAAACGTCTCAATGGGCATGTACGCGAAGCTGTCCTGCGATTGACCGAGGACGGTTCCGATGGGTTTGGCCACGCCTACAATTTCAAAGGGCAGCCCAGCGATGTCTATCGAATGGCCGATGGGATCCACGCCGGGAAATAGTTTCACGGCCACTTCCGCGCCGATCAATGCAACCATGGCGCGGTGCTGGCTGTCGCTTTCTACGATGTATCGGCCGGTGGCCGGTTCCTCGACGTCCATTTCGCCGATGCTGGCGGTAACGCCGCGAATGCTGATGTCATCCATGGTTTGCCCGCCGGCGCGCAATTTGCCCCGCGTGCGCGTTTCCACGCCGACATTTTGCGGGAGCTTCAGCGTGTCGCGCATGGCTTCGTAATCTTCCCAGGTGATGTTCTTGTTGCGGCGCAGCGCTTTCACGAATTCCTGCGCGTCGGTGATGATGGGAAACCGCAACACGAGAAAAACGTTCGCGCCCATATTGGCCACGCGTTCTTCGATGTACCGGTTGGTGCCTTCGATGAGGCCCACGACGATAATCAGCGTGCACACGGACAGAATGACGCCCAGCAGCGTCAGAAACGTGCGCAGCTTGTGCGCGCGTATCGTCTGCAGAGCGATCAACGCGGGCTCGGCAACGCGGAGGTTGTGCTTCATGGGGCCGTGACATTTTACTGTACGTCTGAGCGCAGCGTAAGGTTTCCGTCGGAAGCCGGGCCGTCGCTGAAACCTTGCTTTGCGCGGCCGCGTCTCTGATGGCAGAATCCCAGCATCCAACTCAAGCTTGGAGGAGCACTCCATGAACACTGCCGTCGCCACAGCGCTCGATCGGCTCATAGAAAACTATCGTGAAGGATTGTTTTCCCGCCGCGAATTTTTCCAGCGGCTCGCCTATCTGACGGGAAGCATCATGCTGGCGCACGAAATCATGCTCGACTCCGGTTTCGCCGCGGAATGGGAAATCTACAACTGGCCGGACCCGCCCGCGCAACAGGCCCAGGCCGCGCCGTCTCCGAAGGAGTCCATCGCCGCGGGCGAACAGCGCCTGCCGGCGCAGGTGCAGGCGGAATGGGTGAAATATCCGAGCGGTGACGTGCAGGTCGGCGGCTACCTCGCGCGGCCGAAAGCCGGAAAGGAATTCGCCTCCATCATCGTCATCCACGAAAACCGCGGCCTTACGGAATTCGTGCTGGACATCGCGCAACGCTGGGCCGGAGAAGGCTTGCTGGCCCTCGCGCCGGATCTGCTCTCGCGCGCCGGCGGTTCGTCGAGTTTCGCCACCATGCAGGAAGCCGGGCAGGGCATCAGCAAATTGGTGCGAGCGGACGTGGTCGCCGATTTGCACGCCACGGTGAAGTATCTGAAGTCGCGCAAGGACGTGAAGGAAAAGAAAATCGGCGTCTCCGGATTCTGCTGGGGCGGCGCGAACACCTTCAACTTCGCCACGGAATCGAAAGAGCTGCTCTTTGCCGCGCCGTTCTATGGCCGCGCGCCGGAAATGGAAAAGCTCGCCAATATTTCCTGTCCCGTGTTCGCGATTTACGCCGAGCAGGACCAGGGCGTGAACGCAAACCTCGAAGAAGTGGAAGCGAAAATGAAAGAACTGGGGAAAACGTACACGCGGAAGATGTATCCCGGCACGCAGCACGCCTTCATGAACTTCACTTCGCCACAACGCTACAATGCGGAGCAGGCCAAGGCCGCCTGGGCCGACGTCACCGCGTTTGTCAAAAAGACGATTGCCTGAGGCGGGTTGTAGGGGCGCTGCGTGCTGCGCCCAATGCTAGTTCGGCATGCGGCCCGACCGGAACAGTTGCGGTGAAAATGAAATGCTAATGCCGCGCGTGTGCGTCCGCGCATCGGAAAACGGCGCAATCGTCAACGACGCGCCGTGCTCGCGCTCGCTCGCGCGGTGCCGGACCACATAGTCTCCAATCAAATAGCCGAAGACGCTTCCCACCAGCGCGTCGGACGGATAGTGCTTGCGTCCCGTGACGCGCGCCATGCTGACCAGCGAGGCCAGGGTGTAGCTCACAATTTTCACCGGCCGGTGGGGATATTCTCCCGCTACCACTCGGGCCAGCGCCCAACTGGCCGCCGCGTGTCCTGATGGAAACGCCGTGCCCGAAGGATATCCGTGCGTGCCGTGCGGCCAGAAGTCGCCTTCTCCGTTGCCCTGGTTGGGACGCTCGCGGTTCGTGGCCAGCTTCAGCGCGGTCACCACAAGGATGCTGTCCGCGATGGCCTCAGCGCCGAGCGCGCCGGTTTCCTTCAGCCGGTCGTTGTGGGTGGCCCTCGCGATCAAATACGTCGCGCCCGATGCGCCGAGCAACGTGTACGGGGCGCCGGTAAGCGTGAAGCGCCGCGTGGCCTTGACGTAGGTCGCGTTGGGATCAATGTCCCGCACGGCGCGCGCATCGGTGGCGATGGCCGCGGCCGTCGCGCCGGCAAACGGAATCAGCCACACCAGATCATGGCGACGGATGCGCAGCGGGCTGGTCCACAGGCCCGCCTGGTCCCGCACGATGTTTTTTGCAAATTGTCGGATGGAATCCGGCGCGCCC
>DASYRO010000286.1:0-2356 GCA_036004385.1 Candidatus Acidiferrales bacterium | reverse complement strand
ATCCCATGTCGCCGGTGCACAGTTGCATCACGCGGTAGTGCAGCCCGAGCCCTTGCAGCACGGCCTCGGCATCACGCACCAGTTTTTCCAGTTCTTCATAGCTCTGCTCGGGCTTTGTGAACTTGAACAGCTCCACCTTGTGAAATTCGTGCTGGCGCATGATGCCGCGAGTATCCTTGCCCGCGGCGCCGGCTTCCGCGCGGAAGCACGCCGTCCAAGCGCACACGCGCAACGGCAATTGCGCTTCGTCCAGCGTGGTCTCGCGGTAGAGATTGGTTAGCTCGACTTCCGCCGTCGGCGTCAGCCACAAATCCGTACCTTCAATGTGAAACATTTCTTCCGCGAATTTCGGAAGCTGCCCCACTCCGGTAAGCGACGCAGTATTCACCAGGAAAGGCGGCAGGACTTCTTCGTAGCCGTGCTTCTGCGTGTGCAGGTCGAGCATGTAATTAGCCAAGGCCCGGCTGAGTCGCGCGCCCGCGCCGCGAAACAGAGCGAACCGCGCGCCAGACATCTTTGTCGCCGCCTGCAAATCCAGAATTCCTGCGCGCTCGCCAACTTCCCAGTGCGGCCGCGGCTGAAAATCAAATTTCGGCGGCGCGCCCCAACGGCGCACCTCGACGTTGCCTTCCGGCCCGGCGCCGACGGGCACGCTGGCGTGTGGCAGGTTCGGCACCGTGAGCATGAACTCGCGCAACTTCGCGTCCAGTTCCGCTGCCCGCTCGTCGCCGCACTTGATTTCTTCGGCGACGCGCTTCATCTCCGCGAGGATAGCTGTGGCATCTTTTTTTTCTTTTTTCAGCTGCGCGATTTCGTCGCTGGCCTTGTTGCGCTCGGCCTTCAGGCGTTCCACGCCGGTGATCAACTGCCGCCGCTCGCGGTCCAGCGCCGCAAAGGCGTCGAGGTCCAGCGCGACGCCGCGGTTGCGCGCCATGGCCGCGAAATCGTCCAGATGTTCCCGGAAATAGTTGAGGTCGTGCATGAGCCAGTGAGAATACCTTAAAGCCTGCGCCCAGGGTAGCGCGCGGTAAGATTTGTGATTTGTGATTGGTGATTGAGTGATTTAGGAAAAACACAAAGCCGATAGAACGGAGCGCCTTTCAATCACCAATCACAACTCAGCGATCGCCAATGCTTATCGAACCGCCCGTCACTGATCACAAATCTCTGCCTTTTTGACTCGATGCAAAATTTGTACTAATGTCTTGCGGTCATGAGGAAGCGTGCCCTGCCCTCTTTCCTGATTCTACTGTTCGCTTCGCTCGCGGCGTGTGGCGTCGTCGAGGAAAAAGAAAAGGAGCGCGCGGCCATCACTGCGGCGCTTCAGAAATATCTGAGCGAGCGCGGCGGCCTGAACCTCTCCAACATGGACTGGAAAATCACCAACCTCAATACCGACCGCGACACCGCCGACGTGCGCGTCACCTTCACGTCCAAGCAGGGCGGCGCTTCCATGGTCATGGAATATCAGATGAAGCGGGAAAACGGCGTGTGGACCGTGCAGAAGTCCGGCCCGCGCGGCGGCGAAGGCGTGCCCGTGCATCCCGGCGCGGATCAGGCGCCCCCACCGCCGGCTGGTACGGGCGCGCTGCCTCCGGGCCATCCTCCGGTCGCTTCGCAACCTCCTGCTCCAGCGAAGCCGCCGGCCACACCGAAAAAATCCAACTAGCTGAGCTGCGCTTGTCTAATCCCTGATCTGTGATCGCTTTTACCGGATTTTCACCGTTTTTAATTCCACGCTGAGCAATTCGCCGGGCTTGACGGAAACTCTTGTCGCGCTCTCGCGGTTGCGCTCGGCGAATTCCAGCTGGTAGTAGATGGCGTCGTCCGAAGGGGTGACGGCGAAGGCGTAATATTCGCCGGGAATGACGCCACGCAGTTCGAACGCGCCGTTCGCGTCCGTCTGTGCCAGAGAAACATGCCTCGCCAGTTTGCGGCGCTCGAATTCCACTGGGATGAGCACGACCGCCATTCCTTCCGCGGGCTTGTCATCTTGCTTCACGATGCCCACGACGCGGCCCGCGTCGCGCGCCGCCTTCAGTGAGCAATCGTCAACGACTTCCGCAGAATTCATGGTGATCCAACCGGCCAGCACGTCCTGCCCGCGGCAGCGCGCCTCTTTCAGGTAAACGTCGCGGTCACGCGTGGCGAGCGTGACGGAATAGCGTCCGGGAAGCACGTTGGGAACGGCAAAGCGGCCCTTCTCGTCAATCACGCCGCTCGGCGAACCGCCGCGTTCATCGAGCGGTTGCAGCGAGACCATCATTTCTTTGAAGTTCATCGGCTTGCCATCATCTGCGCGCAGCTCGCCCTGCACGCTGGCGGCCGCGCCGATTTCAATGACCACGTTCGCATC
>DASYRO010000285.1:0-3132 GCA_036004385.1 Candidatus Acidiferrales bacterium | reverse complement strand
ACTTGCTTGATTTTTTCATTCTCCACGGACGGATACACACGATTGGTCAGCAGAATGACGAAGACTTCCTTTTCCGGGTCAATCCACATGGACGTGCCCGTGTAGCCCAAGTGCCCGAAGCTGCGCGCGGAAAAATATTTTCCGCTCTGCGACTCGGCCGAAGGTACGTCCCAGCCCAGCGCCCGCGCTCCATCGCCGACTGTCACGGCTTTCGTGAATTGCGCAATCGTGCTGCGGCTGAGCAGCCGCTGGTGGGCGTACATCCCGCCGTTCAACATCATTTGGCAAAAAGCGGCCAGGTCCGCGGCAGTGGAGAAAAGGCCCGCATCGCCCGCGACGCCGCCCATGGCCCACGCGTTCTGGTCGTGGACTTCGCCGTGTACCAGCCGCTTGCGGAACGTCGTGTCGTTTTCCGTCGGTGCGATGCGCGCGCGCAAATTTTTTGGGGGGTTAAACTGCGCGTCACTCATCCCCAGCGACGCAAAAATCCGCTCGCGGGCAAATTGGTCGAGCGTTTTCCCGGAGACACGCTCCACAATTTCGCCAAGCAATATGAAGCCGATGTCGGAGTATTCGATTTTGGTTCCCGGCTCGGACACCAGCGGCTCGGCGAGCGCCTTGGCGACAATTTCTTTTTTGCCTTTGGTCGTCTGGAAATAAGTTTGCCACGCCGGCAGCCCCGAGGTGTGCAGCAGCAGATGCCGCACGGTAACTTTTTTCCGCCAGCCTGCAGAGTCCGGCGCTTGGCTCCATTCCGGCAGGAAGCGCGCGAGAGGCGCATCAAGCTGCACGCGGTTTGCGGCGACGAGCATGGCGATGGCTGTCGTGGTCACTACAGGCTTCGTCAGCGACGCGAGATCGTAGATCGTGTCCGGCGTGACCGCGGGCGCTTTGGCATCGTAGGTCTGCGCGCCAAATGCATGCACCGTGAGTTCGCCGCGATAACCGACGGCAAGCACGCCGCCGGGGAACGCCTTGTCCGCAACCGCGCGGTCAAGAATTTCATACGCCGGCTTCAGCCGCGTGTCCACATCCGACGCCGCTGCACGCAACTTCATCGGGTTGGCCGCTACATTCAAGCCGTCGCCTGATTTCACCGTCCCCGGCACGCTGACGGGAATTTTCCCGCCGATGGCCGTCTGTCCGAAGAGCGCGCGGCCTGCGGCGCGCTGCGCGACGTCCTGCGTGGAAAATACCGCCAGCCACGTCTTGGCGTTGGGAAATTTTTCTATGATGTACGGGCTGCCCAGGCACGCGACGATCACCGGCTTGCCTGCCGCCAGCAGCGCATTCACCAGCGCCATCTGATTTTCCGGCAGGCCGACGTTGCCTTTGCGGTCGGCCACGCGCACGAAGAGTGCGGCGATGGCCACATCGTAGCTTTCCGGCGGGGGCAGCTTCACCGTTTCGACTTTCACGAAGCGCGTATCCGTGCGCACTACCGCAAGTGCATCCACACGCCCGCGGATTTCGCGTTCGAGGAATTCAGCGGGATACGGATCCGGATCCCCGGCTACGGCTACCAGCAGCACGCGCTGCGGTTTCGTCGCGTCGAGCGGCAACAGGTGCGCCTCATCGCGCAGCAGGGTGACGCCGCGGTCGGCAATTTCCTGCGCCTGGGCGACAAATTCCGGCCGGCGAAACGCAGTGTTCAACTTGTCGAGGTCCACCAGCCGATTTTTGTTGAGCCCAATTTTTGCTTTGGCGCGGAGCACACGCCGCACGGATTCGTCAATGCGCGACATGGGAATGCGGCCGCTGGTCACGGCGTCTTTCAACCCGGCAATCGCCGCGTCGGGAATCGGGGGGACGAGCAGCACGTCGGCGCCCGCGGCGATGGCGCGCTCAGCAACGCTGGCCGGCGGGTAGCGCGACGTTACGCCGCCCATGTCCAGCGCGTCGGTGACGATCAGGCCCTCGAAATGCATTTCCTTGCGCAGCAATTCCGTCAAAATTTTTTCGGACATCGTCGCCGGTAACTCCGTGTTGGGCTCCAGCGCAGGCACTGCCAGATGGCCGGTCATGATGGTACTCGTGCCGGCGTCGATGGCTGCACGGAAGGGCACCAACTCGACGGAGTCCAGCCGCGCGCGGTCGCCGTTCACCACGGAAAGATCAATGTGCGAATCCACACTGGTGTCGCCGTGACCCGGGAAATGCTTGGCGGTGGAGAGCACCCCGGTTTCTTCGATGCCGCGGACAAATTCTTTGACGTATTGCGCCACTTTCTGCGGGTCCTCACCGAACGAGCGCGTGTTAATGATGGGATTATCGGGATTGATGTTCACGTCCGCCACCGGTGCGAACACCCAGTGCACGCCGACGGCGCGCGCCTCCGCGGCGGTGATTTTGCCCATTGTGTACGCCGTGCTCGGATCATTCGTTGCCGCCATGCCCATGGCGTGAGGAAACGCCGTACCTTCGTCCAGACGCATAGCCGAGCCGCGCTCGAAATCCGCGGCCACCAGCAGAGGAATTTTCGCGCGGCGTTGCAATTGGTTAGCCAGCGCCGCCGTGGGATAGACCTGGCTGTATTCGACGCCCAGCGGCGAGCCGCGAGTCTGCACCACGATGCCCGCCACGTGGTTCTGCTCAATCTGGCGCAGCAGTTCCTTATATTGGTCGGTCTCGGTGGAGAGGAACCCGCCGTAGTAAAACACCATCACCAACTGCCCGAGCTTTTCCTCGAGCGTCATCTTTTTCAGCGTGCGCTCGACCCACTTTTCCGCGTCGCGGGATAGCTTGGCGGGAGGAGGGGAAGCCTTTTGTGTGCGCGCGGGATAAGCCATGAAGAAAAGAAGAAGCACGGTCGGCAGCACTATGTAACACAGTGCGCGCAGGGGCCAGCGGTTACGCATCGCCACGAGTTGGAACAGCAACAATTGACGCCTGCATGCCGACGCTGTATATAGCACACGACGCCGCAGTTAGAAAATGGAAAAGACACGGATGGTGCCTATTAAATTGTTCTCTCGCAGGTCTAACGAAAATCGAAAAGCGAAAATCTAAAAACGACGATACCAGCCACGGCCGGTTTTCGTTTTTCGCTTTTCGGTTTTTGTCTTACTATCTGTGTTCATCTGTGTTCATCTGTGGTTGCTTTCTCCGGTTTCTGCGCAAAAAGCAAAACCC
>DASYRO010000284.1:0-3081 GCA_036004385.1 Candidatus Acidiferrales bacterium | reverse complement strand
CGCTGTGCCGCCCTAAAGGGCGGCGCTACATACGACGCGAACAGGCGGGTTCTGTAGTCGGGAACAAGGAGAAGTTCGTTGGACACGGGCCAAGTCATATTTAGAGGAATTCTGGCGCTGGTGATTCTGGTGCTGATCTTTTTTTCGCAGCGCTACTGGTTCCGCCAAGCGTGGCGGTTGAAGCAACGCGTGGCGCACGCGGGTTGGCGCAGGCTTCTGCGGTTTATGTGGGCGGCGTTGCTCCTGGCGGTGGTGCTTCCCGCGGTCGGCTGGCTGCTCGGCTTGCGAGGCTCCAGCGGCAAACTGTTTCCGTTGCTGGGTACGTGGTTTTTCGCATCGCTGCTTGGCTGGTTAGGAATCCGGGCAGTGAAGGGTGCGGAGTTCGCCTGGGAGAGAATTCGTCACCAGGTATTGAAGCAGCGCCATCGGAATACGCCTGTAGGGGCGCAGCATGCTGCGGCCGCCGCGGCTGAGCAAAATCTCGCGCCTGTGCTGACGGGGGCGGATGGATTGCTGAATCCCGCGCGGCGGCACTTTTTCCGGACGGCCACTTATTTCGCCGGCGCGCTGCCGTTTATCGGCGCGGCGTATGGCTTCGCTTCGGAACGATTTCGGCTCACCCTGGAGCGCGTCGAAGTGCCGCTGGCGAATTTGCCGGTCGCGCTCGATGGCCTGCGCATCGTGCAGATCAGCGACATTCACATGAGCGCGTACATGACGCGCGCGCAGGTCCGCCGGGCCGTGGACATGGCCAATGACCTTGGCGCCGACCTGGCCGTCGTCACCGGCGACTTCATCACCGGCCGGCACGATCCGCTGGAAGAATGCGTCGAAGAAGTTGCGCGGCTGCGCGCGCCACTTGGCACGTGGGGCTGCCTGGGCAACCACGAAATTTACGCGGAGTGCGAAGATGAGGCCACAGAACTGCTGCGCAAGGCCGGCGTACGCGTTCTGCGCCGCGAAAACGCGGAGATTATTTGGCAAGGTCAGCCGTTCAACCTAATCGGCGTGGATTATCAGCGCACGCGCGGGCTGGACGGCCGCAAGCTGCCCATGCTCGCCGGCGTCGAACCGCTGGTGCGCCGCGACGTGCCCAACATTCTTCTTTCCCACAATCCCAACGCCTTCGACCGCGCCGCCGAACTGGGAATCGAATTCACGCTGGCCGGGCACACTCATGGCGGACAGGTGAACGTGGAAATTCTCGAAAGCCAGATCAATGCCGCGCGCTTCATGACTGACTATGTCGCCGGCCTCTATTCGCGGCCGCTCACCAGTCGCTTGCCCCGAGTGGAAGCGAGAGGGCGCTCGCCGCTCGCCACTTCCTTTCTCTACGTGAACCGCGGACTCGGCACCGTCGGCGCGCCGGTGCGCGTCAACGCCCCGCCGGAAATCACGCTGTTCACGCTTCGCCAGGTGTAGCCCTACCGATTTTGTAGCGCCGGGTTGCACGATTTCCGCAACCCGGCATTTCATCTTCGGCCGTGCATTCGTTCGCATTTCAGTGTGTGGAACATCCATGCCGGGTCTTCGACCCGGCGCTACAAACCCGTAGCGCCGCCGTCCCGGCGGCTCTCCGCACAGAGCCGGCGAGGTGCCGGTGCCACGAGCACGCGTGTTGCGGCAGCCCTGCCCGAGTGGGATAATCCAAAATTGCGATCAACGTTTCGTACTGAACGGGGGACATCATGGCTTTGCGGGATGAATGGATTGAGAAGCGGCTGGCCTCGGCAAGCGGGAACGGTGCCGAACGCAACGTCACGCAGATGCATCTGGCGCGGCAGGGCGTCATCACGGAAGAAATGCAGTTCGTGGCCGCGCGCGAACGGCTGGAGCCGGAGCTGGTGCGCAGCGAAGTGGCTCGCGGCCGCGCGATTATTCCCGCCAACATCCATCACCGCAATCTCGAGCCTATGGGCATCGGCGTCGCCTTCCGGTGCAAGATCAATGCGAACATCGGCAATTCCGCAGTCACATCCAACATTGACGAAGAGCTGACCAAGCTGCATCACGCCGTGCATCTCGGCTCGGACACGGTGATGGACCTCTCCACCGGCGGCAACATTCCGGAAATCCGCAAGGCCATCATCAACGCCTCGCCGGTGCCCATCGGCACCGTCCCAATTTATGAAGCCATTTCGCGGGTGAAGCGCGCCGAAGATCTTTCCATCGGGCTGATGCTGGAAGTCATTGAAGAGCAGGCCGAGCAGGGCGTGGACTACATGACCATCCACGCCGGCGTGATGCGCGAGCACGTGCCGCTGGTGCGCAATCGCATCACCGGCATCGTCAGTCGCGGCGGCTCGCTACTGGCGCTGTGGATGAGCCATCACAAGAAAGAAAATTTTCTCTACGAGAACTTCGACGCGCTGTGCAAGATTTTCAAGAAGCATGACGTCAGCTTCTCGCTGGGCGACGGCTTGCGCCCCGGCTGTCTGGCCGACGCGAGCGATGAGGCGCAGTTCGCCGAATTGAAAGTACTCGGCGAGCTGACGCAAATCGCTTGGCAGCATGACGTGCAAGTAATGATCGAAGGCCCGGGCCACATCCCCATGGATCAGATCCAGATGCAGGTCGAAAAAGAAATGGAGATGTGCGCGGAAGCGCCGTTCTATACGCTGGGGCCGCTGGTGACGGACATCGCGCCCGGCTACGACCACATCACCAGTGCGATTGGCGCGGCGATGATCGGCTGGCACGGCGCGTCCATGCTGTGCTACGTCACGCCCAAGGAACACCTCGGCCTGCCGAACAAGAAAGACGTGAAAGATGGTGTCATCGCCTACAAAATCGCCGCGCACGCCGCCGACCTCGCCAAAGGCCATCCCGGCGCGCAATACCGCGACAACGCGTTGAGCAAAGCGCGCTTCGAATTCCGCTGGGAAGATCAATTCAACTTGAGCCTCGACCCTCTGACCGCGCGCGAGTTTCACGACGAGACGCTGCCACAGGAAGGAGCGAAGACGGCTCATTTCTGTTCCATGTGCGGCCCGCACTTTTGCAGCATGAAGATAACGGAAGACGTGCGGAAATATGCAGCAGAACAAGGCATCGCCGAAGAAGAAGCGCTCAAGAAAGGCC
>DASYRO010000283.1:0-7845 GCA_036004385.1 Candidatus Acidiferrales bacterium | reverse complement strand
TGGGTTATCAAGTCGCGCTGGTGAAAACGCCGTATTACTACAAGCCGCAGATGACCGCCGATGCGCACGCGGAACATTATCTGCGCGTGGCCGATGCCGCGCATATTCCGCTGCTGATTTATTCCGTGCCGCAATTGACGGGAGTCGCGGTGGAAGCGCCGCTGGTCGCACGGCTGGCGCAGCATCCCAATATCATCGGCATCAAGGAAAGCTCAGGGGTGATGCAGCGCGTGGGAGAAATAATTCATCTCGCGCCGGCGGGCTTTCAAACCCTGGTCGGCTCGGCGACAACGTTTTATCCCTCCATGGCACTGGGCGCGATCGGGGGCGTTCTGGCGGTGGCGGACTTTTTGCCCGAGCTCTGTGTGGAACTTTACGATGCTTGCGTCGGCGGAGACCACGCGCGCGCGCGGGCCCTGCAGGAACGTCTCATTGAGCCCACCATCACGCTCGTCGCGAAGCTGGGAGTCCCCGGCGTGAAGTACGCGATGGATCGCGCCGGATACTACGGCGGCACGGCGCGGCGGCCGCTGCTGCCGCTCAGCGAAGCGCAGAAGAAGGAAGCGGAGCGCGTGCTGGAAGCGGTTCTCGGGGCGGGGAAGAGCGCGGACTAGCCACCAGGCGAAATCAGTGCGCGGTTTTGTCCGCAGCGGCCTTCAATGGAATGGACACCGTTCCGATGGCCCCCGACCTCGCATCGCGCACGACGACGCGAAGCAGGTAAGCATTGGGGTCTACCGGAATTGTGTACGCAAAGACAATCCCAGCTTCTTCGATCTGGTCGTGAGTATCGGGTTTCAACCGCATGCCTAGATTCGTGGCGGTGCTGGAAACCACCTGCCCCTGCTGGTTCCGCTGTGAATAAAGAAAGTCGAGCGCGCCGATCCAACGGTCGTCCTCCCGGACGAGGTTGATGTCGCGACGGTCGATGTTCATGCTCACTTTGAGCGAACGAACGGGCGCGTTGGGAACTTCCTCGATGTGCGCGGTGAGTCCGAGGCTGGTGGATTCCAGCGGGCTGCGCGCGGCATCGTGCAAGATGGCCATGAGCTCCTGCACCGCCAGCTTCGTCTCCGTCCCCGCGTAATAACCTTTGCGGAAGCGCACGCGCAGCCCCGGCCGGTTGACCTTCACATTCAGCGGCACGAAGCGGCCATCCCATCTGCCGTGCGTCGGGTAGTAGCCGAGGACGTAACTGACGCGCGAATCTTCGATTGCGCTGCGCACCGCGCCGTCAATGTCGTTGCGGTTGTAATAAGCCTTCCCGCCGGTCTTATCCGCCAGAATCTGCATGGTATCAATGTTGGAGCCGAGATCATTCAGCGTGGTCAGCATGGGGCGGGGCGCGGATCGGCCGGTCTGCGAGCCCATTCGATTGAAGTTGGGGTTGGGGAACGCACCCATCAGGCCGCGTGCGTCCACAGGATACACGGCGACGTTGGCGTTGCTCAGCGCGCGCGCCGCCTTGTCGGTTTCCGCATAAAAGGTGCGCCGCTCCGGCGAAAGATTGTTCCGCGTGGGTTGCGCGTCCAGACCGTACGCAATGGGGAAGCTGGCGGACACCCAGATCAAATTCTTGCGGCCCGGAAATCGCGCCAGGTGCCCGGCGACGGCTTCCAGCGCGTTGGCGGTGTTGATGGCGCGGTCCGTCAGATAGAAATTGACCATCCGCTGATTGGCTTCCTGGAGGAACTCGTCCAGTTCGGCGACTCCGGTCTCCGTCGGCTCGGATTCCGAAGCGCCGACTTCGTGACCCAGCCGGCCTCTATATCTTTTCAGCGCCGCGATGAGCGTTGCGGAATTGCCGCTGAAATCATGAAGCACGCGAATCTGTCCGTGCCCAAGTAAATAGATGGCCACGCGGTCCTGCGGCTGGATCTGCTCGAGGAATTTAATGATGTTCTGCCGCGCGAAGCTCTGGTCCTCGATGCGCGTATTCAAGCCGTCGAGCAGGATCACGCTGATGCTGGTCGGCGCTTCCATGCGCTGCTCGAGCCGATTGGTATACGTGTTGGGCGGCAGCGCCGCGGCGGATCGCGTCAACGCGCGACTCGATTCGAGGGCAAACGTGCTGATCAACTGCGGCTTGCCCTGCTCCAGCAATGTGAAATCACTTTTCTCCAAATCCGTGACCGGGTTTCCGTTCTTTTCTTGGACAATCACGCTCACTTCAACCAGGCGAGTGGTGACGCGGAGAACCGCGGGCGCTTCCTTCTGCGCCGGCTGCTGGGCGAAAGCCGCCAACGTCACGGCACAAACAGCGAGCACGGCGAATTGGAAGTGGCGCCGGAAACGCCGAGGCTGCCGGAAGTGTCTTTCCATTGGCGAGAAGTGTACTCCCGAATTCCGTCCGGTAACAGCGAATGGTCTGCGCAAGGAACGCCCCGGTTCATTGAACCCGGCCGCGTTGCCGGAGTTGCGCCGGGCGTGTATGATGACATTCCCCATGGAGTGCCACTGTCTCCGCTCCAGCGAAGTTCCTCACACGAGCAAGCTGTACGCCTCTTATTTCGATGAATTCTCGCCCGCCCTGGCGGGCTTCTACGCGCATCCGCCGACGGAAGAAGGACTCCTGGCCTCCGCCGGCGAAGTGAAGTTCGACGAGACCCTGCGCGCGCGTGTGGTGGACATTCTGCGCGAACAGAACCGCGAATTTGGCGCGGATGCGAGCGTTTCGGCGAATCTCGACCGGCTGGCAGTGGGGGCGCTCACTGTCGTCACGGGCCAGCAAGTCGGCCTTTTCGGCGGGCCTGCGTACAGTTTCTATAAAGCTCTGAGCGCAATCCGCGCAGCGCAGCATTTGACCGATGCCGGCGTGGAGGCCGTGCCCGTTTTCTGGCTGGCCACAGAAGACCACGATCTCGCGGAAGTCAATCACACTTTCTGGCTGCCACGTGGCGCGCCTCTGCGGCGCATCAGCGTAGAAGCACCCGCCGACGCGGAGGGGCGTCGCGTAGGAGATATTCTGCTGGGCGAAAGCGCGGCGCGCGAAGCCCGCGCAGCGGCGGAGTCGCTCGAAGGCCCTTCATCGAAAGAAGTAGGCGACGCGCTACTCGCCGCGTATCAGCCCCGCCACTCGTACGGGCGCGCCTTCGGCCTCCTGATGGCGCGACTCCTGGCTGGACGCGGCGTCATCTTGCTCGACCCGCTCGACGCGCGGCTGCACCGGCTGGGAATCGCGATCTACCGTCGAGCACTGGACGAAGGCGAAACGCTCGGCGATGCATTGCTGAAGCGCAACAAGGCACTGGAGCGCGGCGGCTTTCACGCGCAGGTCAAAGTAACGGAGCGGAGCACGCTGCTGTTTGTGCAGGTGGACGGCCAACGGCAGGCCCTGCGCCGGCGCAACGATGGCTTCGCCGCCGGGACACGCACCTTCGCTCTCGACGAACTCCGGGCTTTACTCGAACGCTCGCCCGAGATCTTCAGCGCGAATGTGTTGTTGCGACCGGTCCTGCAGGACGCGCTGTTGCCTACCGCGGCGTGCGTCGGCGGGCCGGCGGAAACGGCTTACTTCGCGCAGGCGGAGGTCCTCTATCGGCGGTTGATCGGGCGCATGCCGGCCATTCTGCCGCGCGCCGGGTTCACGCTGGTGGAACCAAATGTGGCACGGATCATGGGCAAATATCCGTTTACGTTCGAGGAAATCCTGCGCGGGCGGCAATATCTACGGCGGAAGATGGAAAGGGAATATTTGCCTGCAGGTCTTACGAAGAAATTCGCAGCCGGCGAAAAAGATTTGCAAAAGATTCTGCGCGGGCTGCGCGCTCCCATCGGCAAACTGGATAAGACGCTGCTCGGCGCGCTGGAAACCGCGGAGCAGAAGATGCTCTACCAATTCGGCAAGCTGCGCGGTAAGGCCGGACGCGCGCAAAACCTGCGCACGGGCCTGCTCGACGAGCACGAGCGCGTGCTGCTGGATGCGCTCGTTCCCCACCGCGACTTGCAGGAACGCAGCCTGAACCTGCTGCCGTTCCTGGCGCGCAATGGCATGTTCTTGCTCGATGAATTGCTCCACCGTACGCACGTGCGCAATTCGCAGCACCAAGTGATGTTTTTGTAGGGCGCGGCGTCATCCCCGCATGCGGTTCTCGTGCTAAAATGACGCGTTCGTCGGTTCGCCATCATGCTGAGCGGGAGGTTTTTCTATGAAGCTCACTTCCGGGAAATTGAAGGGCCTGAAGGCTGTGTCCAATCAACGCGGCGTGATCGCCGCCGCGGCCATGGACCAGCGCGGCTCGCTGCAGAAAGCTATCGCCCAGGGCAAGGGCATTGAGAAAAAAGACGTCACGCCGGAGATGATGTCGGAATTCAAAGAGGCGGTGACGCGCATCCTGACGCCGCACGCCAGCGCGATCCTGTTGGATCCCGAGTTTGGCCTGAAGGCCGCCAAGGCCCGCGCGAAGAACGCCGGGCTTCTGCTGGCGTACGAGAAAACAGGTTACGACCAAACGCAGCCGGGCCGCCTGCCCGATCTGCTCGACCATTGGTCGGTGCGGCGGCTGGTGGAATCGGGCGCGGACTGCGTAAAAATTCTGCTGTACTACACGCCGTTTGATCCGCCGAAGGTCAATGAAACGAAGCACGCCTGGGTTGAGCGCATCGGCGCGGAATGCGTCGCGCTGGATGTGCCCTTCTTTCTCGAATTCGTGTGCTACGACGATTCCATGGACGAGAAGAGCATCGAGTTCGCGCGCAAGAAGCCGGACATGGTCACCGGAAGCATGGCGGAGTTCACCAAGGACCGCTACGCCGTGGATGTGATGAAAGTGGAGGTGCCGGTGAACATGGCCTTCGTCGGCGAAACGCGCTCGTGCAAAGGCGAGGCCGCCTACAGCCGCGAGCAAGCCAAAGAATTGTTCCGCAAGGCGGCAGCCGTGGCCACCAAGCCGTTCATCTATCTTTCCGCTGGCGTAAGCAACGAGACGTTTTCGGAAACTCTGGAACTGGCCGGTGAGTCAGGCACGAATTTTTCCGGCGTGCTCTGCGGCCGCGCCACCTGGAAAGATGGCATGCCGGTCTACGCCAAGCAGGGCTTGAAGGCGCTGGAAGATTGGCTCTCGGACCAGGGCGTGAAAAATATTCAGAACGTGAATAACAAACTGAGTGCCGCCAAGCCGTGGTACTCGTATTACGACGTGATGCCTACGGCGGCATCGGATTAGAATTTAGGTCATTGCGAGCGAACGAGAAATCTCTCTCTCGCTCTTACGAAATGAGCCCCAAGAGTAATTCCGTCAGCGAGACGCGCCGCGCCGCCATTCACACGCTGCGAGTAAAGACCACGCGCCGCACGGAACTGCAAGACATCACTCGCGAAATCCAGCGCGCCGTGCGCGAAGCGGGTGTGGCCAGCGGACTCTGCCACCTCTACGTGCCGCACACTACCGCCGGAATTACCATCAACGAAAACAATGATCCGGACGTCGCGCGCGACATCGAAGCCGCCATGGACCGGCTGGCGCCCAAGGACGGCCCCTATAAACACTACGAGGGCAACGCCGACGCGCACATCAAGTCCACGCTGACCGGCGTCTCACAGACCGTGCCGATCGAAGGCGGCGAGCTGCAGCTCGGCCGCTGGCAAGCCATTTTCTTCTGCGAGTACGACGGGCCGCGGCAGCGCGAAGTCCGCGTGCGCATCGTGCGAGACGACGCCCCATGAAAGCTGCCACGTTTCTGTACATCGCCGGAGGCTGCTTCATCGTCGCCGCGGTGCTGGAATATTTCAAGAAATACGACTGGGAATCGGCCGTCATGGTTCCCGCGTATGTATTCCTGCTGTGCGGAGTCATCGCCCTCATCCACAATTACTGGACGGCGCGACGGAAGCCGTCATGACCCTCGGCGTGTACGTCCAGGTGCCTTTCTGCCAGACGAAGTGCACGTACTGCAACTTCCACACCGGTCCAGTGGCGACGTCTCTCTACAATCCTTTCGTCGACGCCGTCGTGCGGGAGATTGAGCTGCGCGCCGAGTCGGCGGGGCCCTGGCTCAGAGCGGTGGTGGACACGGTATACGTCGGCGGAGGAACGCCGAGCCTGCTGGAGCCCGCTGCGCTCGGGCGGATTCTGAATGCGCTTCGCCATGGCTTTGCCAGCGAATGGAGAGAAGTAACTCTCGAAGCCGATCCGGAAACGGTTACGGCGGCAAAAGCTGCTGCCTGGCGCGGGGTCGGGTTCAACCGCGTTAGCATGGGCGTGCAGTCGTTTAATGACATCGAGCTTACAGCCGCGGGGCGCATGCACCGGCGCGAGCATATTTTTTCGGCGATGAATGCTCTGCGCGGAGCAGGCTTCGAAAATATTTCCTGTGACTTAATTGCCGGGCTTGCCCATCAGACCGCCGCGAGCTGGGAAAATTCTGTCGGTGAACTTCTCGCGTTGCGGCCGGAACACATATCTATCTATCTGATGGAAATTGACGAGGGCAGCCGGTTGGGCAGGGAAGCGCTCGCCGGAGGCAGCCGCTACGGAGCAGGCGCACTGCCGAGCGATGATGAGATGGCATCGTCCTACGAGAGCGCCTGCGCGCGACTGGCGGAAGTCGGCTACGAGCACTACGAGATTTCCAACTGGGCGGTGTCTGGGAAACACTCGCGGCACAATCTGAAATACTGGCGACGCGAACCGTATCTCGGACTCGGCGCGGGCGCGCATTCGTTTGATGGAAACCGACGCTGGGCCAATGCCCACGACGCCGCGGCGTACACAGGCGCGATGCAGCAGGGGCAAATTCCCGTCGAGCAGATGGAAGCCGTCGGCGCGGATGAGGCGCTCAACGAGGAGCTGTTCCTCGGGCTGCGACTGCTGGAAGGAATTGATTTCGCCGCACTCGAGCGGCGGTACAATGTGAATCTCGCGACGCGGCTGGAGGAATTGCGCAGCTCGGGACTTTTGGAAATCGAAGGTACGCGGGCCCGGCTGGCACCCGGTCGGCTGTCGGTCTCGAATGAGGTATTCGTGGAGCTGCTTGGTTGAGTCTACACGAAGGGCAGGTGGGGCATGCGCGAATCAACCGCAACACAAAATGAGCTCGAGGTGGCTAGACAAACGCTTGCGCCGGTGGATTTGCGCAGCGATACGGTGACCAAACCCACGCCGGCGATGCGCCGCGCGATGGCCGAGGCCGAAGTCGGCGACGATGTTTACGGCGAAGACCCCACGGTGAACGCGCTGCAAGCCCGCGCGGCGGAGATTTTCAAGCGCGAGGCCGCTCTCTTTGTGCCCACTGGCAGCATGGGCAATCTTGTCGCTATCAAGACTTGGACGCAGCCGGGCCAGGAAGTCATCTGCGAGAGCGGCGCGCATATCAATCAATACGAGCTTTCGTCCATGTCGTTCGTCGCGGGCTGCCTGCCGCGGACCGTCTCCGCGCCGGACGGAATTCTCTCGTGGGAGCTCATCGAACCTCTGCTGCAAATCAAGCACCCGCACAAGGCGGACACCGGCCTGATCGAATTGGAAAACACGCATAACGTCGCTGGCGGCTCGGTCTATCCGACGAAGTCTGTAGAAGACATCTGCGACCACGCGCACGAGCTTGGCCTGCGCGTGCATCTGGATGGCGCGCGAATCTTCAATGCCGCTGCGCATTTGGGAAAAAATGTCGCCGAAATCACGCGCAAAGTAGACTCCATCATGTTCTGCCTGTCGAAGGGATTGGGCGCGCCAGTGGGCTCGATGCTTGTGGGATCCAACGAATTCATTCAGAAGGCCCATCGGTTTCGGAAGATTTTTGGCGGCGGAATGCGGCAAGTCGGAGTGCTGGCGGCCGCCGGAATGGTCGCGCTGGAAGATTCCCCCAAGGGGTTGCCGCACGACCACGAAAATGCCCGCTACCTCG